>NZ_AZRL01000012.1 GCF_002895525.1 Petrotoga olearia DSM 13574 | reverse complement strand
CGGGGAGCGGGGCGAAGGGGCGCTGACACAAGATTTAAAGCTTCTAAAGATAATATTTTAAAAAATTTAGTGTGGGAGGAAATTCCTATGTTTGAAAGAGAAAAAATCCATGTAATAGAAAAGTCAAAAAAAGAGTGGGAAGAGAAAAAAGTAGAACGTACATTGAGCCGATTCCCAGAAAGAAAAAAGGAATTTGTTACCTCATATGAAGATGAGATTGAACGACTTTACACACCTTTAGATATAAAAAATTTAGACTACATTAAAGATTTAGGATTCCCAGGTGAATACCCTTTCACCAGAGGTGTACAACCCACCATGTACCGTGGCAAGTTGTGGACTATGCGGCAATATGCAGGATTTGGTTCTGCAGAAGAGTCAAATAAAAGATATAAATACTTATTAGAACAAGGCCAAACAGGTTTATCCATAGCCTTTGATCTACCAACACAGATAGGATTTGACTCAGACGATCCTATGTCCGAGGGGGAAGTAGGAAAGGTCGGAGTAGCAATAGATTCACTAAAAGATATGGAAATTCTTTTCGACGGTATCCCTCTTGATAAGGTAAGTGTTTCAATGACTATCAACTCAACTGCGATGATTTTATTAGCAATGTTAATGACTGTTGCAAAAAAACAAGGGGTCCCTTATGAAAAACTTAGAGGAACTATTCAGAACGATATTTTAAAAGAATATATGGCTAGGGGCACTTACATCTTTCCACCTAAAGAATCTATGAAGTTGATAGTAGATATCTTTGATTACGGAAGCAAAAACCTTCCAAAATTTAACTTAATAAGTATCAGCGGTTATCACATTAGAGAAGCAGGTGCCAATGCGGTTCAAGAAATAGCCTTTACGTTAGCAGATGGAATAGCCTATGTCGAGGCAGCAGTTAAAGCTGGCTTAGATCCAAATGAATTTGGAACAAATCTTTCCTTCTTTTTTAACGCCCATAACAACTTTTTAGAAGAAGTAGCAAAATTTAGGGCTGCTAGAAAATTATGGGCAAGGATTATGAAAGAGAGGTTCGGCGTGACAAATGAAAGCGCTATGAAATTGAAATTTCATACTCAGACAGCAGGCTCCACATTAACCGCTCAACAACCTTTAAACAACATAATAAGGGTAACTATTCAAGCTTTGGCTGCAGTTTTAGGGGGTACTCAATCACTTCATACTAACTCTTACGATGAAGCTTTAGGACTGCCTACAGAACAATCTGTTACCGTGGCTTTAAGAACTCAACAAATCATAGCCCACGAAATGGGAGTAAGCGAAACTGTTGACGCTTTAGCGGGATCGTTCGCCATAGAAAAATTAACCTTAGACATAGAAGAAAAAGCTCAAAAATATTTAGAAAAAATAGATGAAATAGGTGGAATGGTAAACGCCATAGAGGCAGGATACCCTCAAAAAGAAATATTAAACAGCGCCTATAAAGCACAACAAAGGATAGAAAATAAAGAACAGATCATAGTGGGGGTTAACGAATACAATTCTGACAAAACAGAAAAGATAGATATCTTGAAAGTTGATGAAGAACAAGAAGAAAAACAAATAGAAAAGTTGAAAAATTTAAAAAATCAAAGAAACAACTCAAAAACAGAAGAATCTTTGACCAGATTAAAAAAAGCCGCAACAAATGGGGATAATTTATTCCCATATATTATAGAATGTGTAGAAAACTATTCCACAGTAGGTGAAATAACAAACATTTTAAAAGAAGTTTATGGGGAGTATCGTGAAAGTACAACGATATAATTTCTGTTTTTTATACTAACTGTACATTCGCCATATCGAAAGGAGGTAGTTTTGAAATGAGTACAAGAATCCGTGTCTTAATAGCCAAACCTGGGCTCGATGGTCATGACCGCGGTGCCAAAGTTTTAGCAAGAGCTCTAAGAGACGCTGGAATGGAAGTAATCTACACAGGCATAAGAAGAACCCCGGAAGAAATTGTTGAAGCAGCAATACAAGAAGATGTTGATTTAATTGGCTTATCTATACTTTCAGGTGCACACAAAAAGTTATGTCAAAAAATACTAAATTTACTAAAAGAAAAGGAAGCTGATATTCCCGTTATCCTTGGTGGAATCATTCCAGAAGAAGATATACCAGAACTAAAGGAAATGGGAATAATTGAAATCTTCACCCCAGGTGCTTCGTTAAAAGAAATTATCGAGAAGGTGAAAGATATTGCAATGGGCAGAAAGGTATGAACAACTACTTCCAAAATTTAAAGCCCAGAATAAAACCGCTCTAGCAAAGATGATATCTTTATTAGAAGACAATTATTTACAAACCTGGGAAATTATTTCTCGATTACATTCGGATATTCAACCAAAAAATTCATATGTAATAGGTGTTACAGGGAGTCCTGGCGTTGGAAAAAGCTCTTTTATCTCAAGATTGGTCTCATTTTATTCCAATAAAGGTCAGAATATCGGAATAATATTGATCGATCCTAGCAGCCCTTTCAGTGGCGGGGCTTTTTTGGGAGATAGGGTAAGAATGTTTGATTTAACCAATTCTTCTAACGTTTACATCAGAAGTATAGCAAGCAGAGGAGCAATGGGGGGAGTTTGCAATTCAATTTATGATATTATTGATGTAATGAAGGCATTTGGCTTCGATACAATAATCATAGAAACGGTGGGAACCGGTCAATCAGAGATCGATATATTCTATGCTTGTGACACAACTCTTTTAATATTATCTCCTGATTCTGGTGACGAAATTCAAATTTACAAGGCAGGAATAATGGAAATAGCCGATTTTTATATTGTCAACAAGATAGATCTACCTAATTCCAAAAGATTCTTAATGTACTTAGAAAATTATTTAGGTTCACAAAACGAAGATCATAAAAAGGTTTTTGGCGTTAGTTCAATTGAAAACAAAGGATTTGAAAAAGTTTACGAATGGTTAGAATCAAGCAGGGAATACTTTCAAAACTCTAATTTAAAAGAGAATCTAAGAAAAAAAAGTCGTGTTAAAAACTATCTTTTTCATCTTATAGAAAATTTTTTGGAAGATTATCCGTTGGAAAATCAAGATACCGATTCCCTTAAAAAAGATGTTATAGCATTCATGTGTAAAAAGGAGGGAAACAATGGAAACCAAAATTGACCACATAGGAATTGCTGTCAATTCCATTGAAGAAGCATTCAAGTTGTATAGGGACTTGCTTCACGTTGAAAAGAGTGCAGAAGAGATTCTTGAAGATAGAGGTATAAAAGTTACCTTTTTATACATAAAAGATGTTAGAATAGAATTGATGGAACCTATAAGGGAGGATTCCGAAATATCAAACTTTTTAAAAAAACGTGGTGAGGGATTTCACCACATCGCATATCAAGTAAACAACATTGAAAAGATCTTGGAGAATGCAAAAAAAATGGGTTACAAAACCCTATCTGATGAACCCAATCAAGGAGCAGGTGGAAGTTTAGTGTTCTTTTTACATCCAAAATCTGCTAATGGTATTTTAACTGAGTTTGTTGAGTATCAAAAATAACAATTTACGGGACGAAGGGCCGCTGACACAACGTTTTAGAATTTCCAAAATAGTATAAATATCGCGACAAGGAGGCTTTATATATGCCAGATGAAGAACTAATTCAAAAAATTGAAGAATTGAAGGAAAAGAAAGAATCCCTTCTTGTTGGAGGAGGGAAGGATAGAATAGAAAAACAACACAAAATGGGTAAATTAACAGCTCGTGAAAGAATAGAAGCTCTTGTAGATGAAGGTACTTTTGAAGAAATCGATATGCTGGTTAAACATAGATGTACATACTTTGGTTTAGATAAAAAAGAGTTTCCATACGATGGAGTTGTCACAGGATTTGGAGAGATCAAAGGCAAAAAAGTTGCTATTTTCTCCCAAGACTTCACCATTCAAGGTGGATCCTTAGGAGAAATGCATGCAAAGAAAATAATGAAATTACAAGATTTAGCAATGAGATATGGTATTCCTTTAATAGGAATAAACGATTCTGGCGGAGCTAGAATACAGGAAGCGGTTGATGCTCTATATGGTTACGGTGGAATCTTCTATAGAAACACTCAAGCTTCCGGTGTAATCCCACAAATAACTGTTATAGCCGGTCCTTGTGCAGGAGGAGCGGTTTATTCTCCAGCAATAACTGACTTCGTAATTATGGTAGATCAAACTTCTCAAATGTTTATCACTGGCCCTCAGGTTATTAAAACTGTCACTGGAGAAAACATTGATAAAGAGAATCTGGGAGGGGCAAATATTCATAACTCAAAAAGTGGTGTTGCCCACCTTTTGGCAAAAGACGATCAAGAAGCCATGGAACTTGTCAGAAAGCTGCTTTCTTACATACCTTCAAACAATGTGGATCCTGTAGAACCAACTGATTACGACAAAAGTTACAAAGTACCAGAAGAAATAAACGAAATAGTTTCACCTAACCCGAAAAAAAGTTACGATGTAAAAGATTTAATCAAATTAGTATTCGACCCAGGTACTTTTTTCGAAATTCATCCTCATTTTGCCAAAAATATTGTTGTAGGATTTGCAAGATTGGAAGGAAAATCCGTTGGAATAATAGCCAATCAACCAAAAATTTTGGCCGGCTCACTCGATATCGATGCCTCCGATAAAGCAGCCAGATTTATAAGATTCTGTGACTCTTTTAATATACCTATTATAACCTTTGTTGACACACCTGGATATTTACCAGGAGTATCACAAGAACCCGGAGGAATAATCAGGCATGGAGCTAAGCTCTTGTACGCTTATTCTGAATCCACAGTTCCAATGATTACTGTAATTTTAAGAAAGGCTTACGGTGGGGCATATATTGCAATGGCTTCGCAACATTTAGGCGCTGATTTCGTATTTGCATACCCAACAGCGGAAATAGCTGTTATGGGATCCGAAGGTGCGGCAAACATTATCTTCGCAAAAGAGATAGAAAGTTCTGAAAATCCGGAAGAAACTAGAAAAAAGCGTGTTGAAGAATACAAAGAGCGGTTTGCAAATCCCTATGAAGCAGCCTCAAGGGGTTATATAGAAGATGTAATAGAACCCATCGAAACAAGAAAAAAATTATCCGCTTCTCTTTCTATAGCTTATTCAAAAGTAAAACCAACTCCATCTAAAAAACATGGAAATATTCCGTTATAATTGAGGGGTAATTATGAAAAATGTATGGATTCTTTCATTAATGGGAATATCTATAGTTTTTTTACTTCTTATAATTTTAATGACGATCATATGGCTTTTTCGCTTTTTCTTTAAAAGTAGAAATAGTAATAACTTATCAGGCAGATCGGGTTTAGAAAAACCTCAAAAAGAGTACATAAAGCCACCACAAGTAAAAAGGATTGAAAACAATGAGAAAAGAGATGAAGAAGAACTTTTTGCTATTGTTTCAGCTATAAGTTGTTATCTTACTAATAAAGAATTTAAAATCAAAAGTATTAAAGAAGTCTCAAACAAAGAGTTTGAATTAAAAAAGAAGCGGAAAACAAAGTGGATGAAACACGAACCTTCTATTTCTTGGAAACCTTACTACAAAAAAAGGTGGAGGTAAAGTAAATTGAAAAGAAAATTCAAAGTTACTATAAACAATAAAACCTATGAGGTTGAAGTTGAGGAAATAGGCTCTGAAATTACTAACGAAGAAAACATAAAACAAACAGAAGAAAGAACAATTGAAAAACAGCAATTTAGTGAGACTCCTAAACCTGTTGCAGACAAAAAAGCCGAAAAAAGAACCAAGAAAAAACTAGAGAAAAAACAAAAAGAGGAAGAGAAAATAATCCCTGAGGAGTTAACTAAAAAAGAAACAGACTCAGGTTATGAGGTCAAAGCTCCTCTTCCCGGAGTAATTAACGAAATAAACGTGAAAGAAGGACAGAGCGTTAAAGCTGGAGATAAGCTTGTCATAATAGAAGCAATGAAGATGGAAAATGAAATACCTGCAGAAAACGACGGTGTGGTGGAAAAAATTTTGGTAAAAAGAGGAGACAGCGTTGAAGGTGACCAAACATTAATGATCATAAGGTAAAAACTATTAATTCTTCATCGTGAAAGGGGGCACGTGTCTCGATCAAATGAGTGAAACTCTCGCTTTGAAAATAAGACGATTTGTAATATCCATTATAATTTTTGTTCTTATAGTCTTTACTGGAACAGTAGGGTATATGGTACTGGAAGATTGGAATTTTCTAGACTCTTTATTTTTTACTATAATCACATTGAGTACCGTTGGATATAGTTTACCTGCCGATTTGTCAAGTGTTTCACAGATATTTACAGCAGTATTGATTCTCTCTGGAATAACGGTAGTTTTATACTCTCTTTCAACCCTAACCTCCTTCATTGTTGAGGGTGAGATGAGAAATGTTTTGGAGGTAAGAAAAAGGATGAAAAAAATAAACGGTATGAATAATCATTATATTGTTGTAGGAGCCGGTAAAACTGGATTTTTTGTCTGCCAAAATATGCTGAAAGAGAAAAAAGATTTTGTCCTATTGGACAAATCAGAAGAGAGAGTCCAACAATTCCTGAAAGAAATAAATACCGAAATTCCATATTTTATCGGTGATGCAAAAAATGAAACGGTGCTGGAAGAAGTTGGGGTCAAAAGAGCCGATAGTATTATATTAACCCTACCTTCCGATGTGGATAACTTGTTTGTTGCTTTAACGGTGAAAAGTATAGTACCTAAAATCAACATTATTTCAAAAGTTAACGACCCTGAATCGGTGAAAAAACTTTCTTATGCTGGGATCAACAAGATCGTTCTTGAATCAGAAATCTCCGGAAATAGATTAGCCTATATGGCAACTCGACCAAACATTGTATCGTTTCTTGAAACGATTATACACACACCAGAAAAAGATTTACAACTAGAAGAGGTGGACATACCAAAAAACTCTTGGGTAATTGGTAAATCCCTTAAAGAAATAGCTTTACCAGACAAGGTAGATATGATAGTGATAGCAGTAAGAAAAAAAGATAATAACAGTATATTCAATCCTAAGGCGAATACAATAATAGAAGAGGGTGACATAATAATAGTATTAGGTGAAGATTCTAAAATCAAAAGATTGCGGGAGATAGTTGAACAAGAAAGTTCCCAGCTAAGCTGAGGGGGTACGAAATGTACGAAAAAGTATCGGTTTCCATTTTAATAATTCTTTTACTTTTTTCGTTTGGATTTTCTATAAACTTAGAACTTAACGCTATGGGAACCTATGATTATGGTGAAGAAACTTTCACAGACAGAATAGGTATAAAATTATACAATTACACTCAAAACTTTGATATCACAAGCGAGATAGCCTTCTACAACGATGATAAATATTATTTTTATGAGTCAAATTACTATTGGGGTCACTACTTTCTGATAGAAAACAGTTATATCACCCTCAGGAATGATGATCAAACACTTGAATTGAGTGGTGGCATAAAACAACTAAAAGATGAGGTAAACTCTCCTTATTCATTGTTCTTTTCTTCCAATAATATTCCCCTTGTTAATTTAGATGTGGGTTATGAAGATGAACATTTCTTTTTTGAAACCATGTGGGTTCAATTGGTAAGTGAAAATAACAGGAATTTTGAAACCCCTAAAGCAATGAATTACAAAACGTATGGATTGAAATTTGGCAATTTCAGGGTAGGTTATCAAGATGTACTAGTATATAACAGGTCTTTTGACATTTTTTATTTTTTAAATCCAATGCCCGCATATTTTGCTCAAGAGATTAGAGCAGTAGGAAATGGTATGCCTTGGTCGGAAAATATTCACGATAACTCAATAATGGGATTCTTCTTTGATTACAAAGACTCTAATTACTATATTTACTCTCAACTATTAGTAGATGATTTCAACACCAACAGGTTCTTCAACCCGCAGGACAGACAAAATCCCGACAAAGTAGCCTTTTCTTCAGGATTAAACCTAAAAAGCAACTTAGGAACTTTTGGTGTTTACGGTGCCTTTGCAACCCAATACACTTTTCAACCAGGAGGCGGGCCAGGTTACACTATCTATCCGGAAAGTATCTATTATTATGAAGGTGAGAATAGGATTATAGATTACACAGATCACTACATCGGATACAAATACGGTGAAAATACGGTTTCTTTCCTAGTTGACTACGATTATACGTACAATAATTGGTTTAATCTTTATTCTTCTTTTGAAACAGTGTTTTCTGGAAACAAATCACCAACCAAAAAAACTGCTCCAGATGAAGGCACCTACCTTTTGGATGAGTCACTTTTGGAAAAAAGGTATGTATATACCGTAGCAACAAACTTCTATTTTAACAATCTAGAGTTTAACCTATCAGCTGATATGGGAGTAATACAAAACAAATTAGAATTCAATGTAGATGAAGATATTTTCGAACCTTCTGATAAAGATGAAAATATTTTAAAACTAAACTTTGGATTTGGTATAGAATTTTAATATAATTTTTAAATAAAAACAATAACCTTCTTTCGATTTTCTGTTATAATTGCACAAGAAAAAATCCTGCTTCTGATAAGTTCAGAGGCCTAAGACCATAGGAGGAGGAATAAAGTGGGAAAAAGATACTACGAAACAATGTTTGTCGTTAGAACAGACATTCCTGAAGAGGAAAGAAATGCTTTGGCAGAAAAGGTGAGAGGTTGGATAGAAGGCCAACTGGAAGGTGAAGTCGAAGAGTTTACAAGGTGGGGCATAAGAAAATTAGCCTATAGAACTCAAAAAGGTAAATTTACAGAAGGCGATTACACTTACATCATATACAAAGCTGACCCAGAAAAGGTTAACCAACTGGATGATCTTTTTAAAGTGAACCAAGAAATTTTTAGGTTTCAAACTATTAGAAGAGAAGATCTTGAGAAAAAAGTAAGAAAAACTCAAAAAGAATCAAAAATAATGGTAGAAGAACCAGAAACTTCTGAAGAAATTTAACTAAAATTAGGAAGTGTTTTTTATGTCTATTTCTTATAACAAAGTTATTTTGGTGGGAAGATTGACCAGAGATCCAGAGATACGCTCTACTATGAATGGCAATAACGTCGCAAACTTTCATTTAGCTGTTGACAGACCTTCTTCAAACAATCAAGATGGTACAGATTTCATAAGAATTGTGGCTTTTGGTAAACAAGCGGATTTTGCATCAAACTATTTAAAAAAAGGAAAGTTGATCCTAGTGGAAGGATCGCTTCATATTAATCAATGGACAGATAGAGATAATATTAAAAGAGAAACCGCAGAAATTTGGGCTAATAGAATGAATTTCATGGAAACAAAAAAGGCCGAACAGGTTAACGAATTTTCTGACATGGACATTACAGTAGAAGAAGGATTTTTCGATAAAGATAGAATTTCAGATACCGATCCAATTGAAGAAATAGATGATGACGCATTACTCGAGAACGATGAGCTTTTAGAAGAAAGCTTTAGTGATCTTGAAAACCACCTTTCTTCAGATGATAAACCTATTTGATTACAATAAAGTACAAATAAGTTTTTAATAAAAAATAGTAACTGAAAAGAAAATAATAATTGGGAAAAATGGAGGTTTTAAATAGGATGGCTTACGTTAAAAGGGAAAGAAAAAAAGTAAAAAAATGCAAGTTATGCAGAGATAATGTTGAATATATTGATTACAAAGATGTTAGAAAACTGAAGGAGTTTATGAACGACAAGGGGAAAATCCTTCCAAAAAGGATAAATGGAAATTGTGCCAAACATCAAAGAATGGTTCGAACAGCGATTCATCGTGCTAGAAAAATGATGTTAGTTCCTTATGTGAACGAGTGAGGCGACAACTCACATCTAAAATACAATAGATAGAGGGATTCCTCTATCTATTTTTTTTGAAGGTACGTTTTTTACCTAATTATGATAAAATTGTATAAAGGGGTGTTATAAAACATGAAAGTACTGTTACTGGATGACGTGTCAAATTTGGGGAAAAAAGGAGAAATAAAAGAAGTTTCTGATGGATACGCAAGAAATTATCTGATTCCAAAAAAATTGGCTGTTGAAGCAACTGGCGGCTATATAAAAAACGTTGAGGAAAGTAAAAAAATTGAAGACAAAAAGAAGGAAAATCTAAAAAAAAGAAGCGAAGAAATTTTAGAAAAATTGAAAGGCACAAAGATAGAAATAAAAGCAAAATCCGGAGAAAAAGGTAAGCTTTTCGGTGCTGTGACGGCTCAAAATATTTCTGAGAAAATAGAAGAATTACTCGGTGAAAAATTTGACAAAACTTGGTTTGATGAAAAGGTAAACATAAAAGAATTAGGAACTCACACATTAAAAGTGAAACTTCCTCAAGGTGTTAGAGGAGAAATAAAGGTGAAAGTTGAACCAGAAAACTAACAAAATTACAATGGGAGTTGTGATAGTTGGAGTTTTTAATAAGATCAAAGGCATTGTATACGACGTGGGTTTTTTACAAGCCAGATAGAATACTTTTCGATGCTGGTGAGGGAGTTAGTGCAGAGTTAGGAAACAAAATATATGGAATCGAAAAGATTATTTTAACACACTCCCACGTAGACCATATAGCTGGATTGTGGGGAATCATTAATACTCGTAATAACGCTATGGGGAACAGAAACAAAAAACTAGAAATTTACTATCCAAAGGGATCGGAAAATATTACTGAATATTTAAACTTTATAGGTAAAATGAATAAAAGATTAAGATACGAAATAGATTTTAGAGAAATAATGTTATCGGATACTATCTCTCTAAACAACAAAAGATTTATAAAACCCTTTAAAACAAGACATACCCCTGGGGAAGTCTCTTTTGGTTACCAAATTTTAGAGCAAAGAAAAAGAGTAAAAGAAGCGTATAGAGAATTAACTGAACCCGAAATAAAAGATTTAATAATTAATAAAAAAGAAGATATCTTAGAAAACTACATTGCGAACATATTGACTATAAGCGGAGATTCTCTACCTATTCCACCCAATTTCGCAAAAGATTGTGGAACCTTGGTTCATGAATGTACCTTTTTTGATGAAAAGGATAGAAAAATTAGAAACCATACCTCGCTATCAGAATTAAAAAATTTAATAAACATCTCCAAGCCAAAGAGAATAATAATATACCATGTTTCAAGTAGGTACAACAGCAAAATTAAGTTAGCCAAAGAAGAATTAAATAACGAATTCCCAAATATACAAATAAATATCGTCCATCCAGAAAAAGTTTTTAAAATCTAATTTTGCTGTTTTTTGCAAAATGGTTTTACTGTGATGTGCAAAAAGGTCTTTTTTGCAATGCTTTAGAAGTAACATCCTAATTCTCATTTGCTTCGCAAATGACGTGAGGTGATAATTATGGGTCAATGGGGTATTTGGGTTATTTTTGCAATAATTTTTGCGATCGCTGAAGCTATACTACCATCTTTTTTCTTTCTATGGTTCGCCATAGGAGCTGGAGTAGCAGCTATTGCTTCTTTATTTATTTCATCTGTTGTTTTAAATTTGTTAATATTCTTAATCGTTTCTTTTTTGCTGTGGATCTCGACAAGAAAAATCGTAAAAAATTTGTACAAAGGTTCTTCTACTATCAAACCTTATCAAGACCAATTTGTTGGTATGAACGGCAAGGTGAGTAAGATTGATGAGGAAGGAAGAATCATCGTTAAAATAAAGGGAGACGAGTGGAGAGCGTATCCGGAAGACGAAGAAACCAATTTTAATGTGGGGGATGATGTTGTAATAACAAAAAAAAGCGCCAATTTTGTGTACATAAAAAAACTTAAAGCCCCTGAAGATAATCAAAAAAAAGATATCAAAGAGTAAGATATTTTTTGGTGAACAAAATTTGAAAAAGAAAGGTGGGGAAAAGAATGTTGGTAATATTGATAATAGTAGTTCTATTTTTGATCTTTATTGTATCAATGAGTTTGAAAATTATACGTCCCTACGAAAAAGGTTTGGTGGAAAGATTGGGGAAATATCATAGACAGGCTGATCCGGGATTGAATTTCATCATGCCTTTCATAGAAAGAATAACTAAAGTAGATTTAAGAGAAATGGTGATCGATGTTCCACCTCAAGAGGTTATCACTAGGGATAACGTTATAGTTACCGTTGATGCCGTTATATATTACGAGGTAACTGATGCTTATAGAGTAGTTTACAACGTTGGAGATTTTACCTCAGCAGCTGTTAAGTTAGCTCAAACAAATTTAAGGAACGTAATTGGAGAGTTAGAATTAGATCAAACATTAACCTCTAGGGAAAGAATCAACACGAAACTCAGAGAAGTACTTGATGAAGCCACCGACAAATGGGGAGTAAGAATCACAAGAGTAGAGATAAAAAAGATCGATCCACCTCAAGATATTATGGACGCAATGAGCAAACAAATGAAGGCTGAAAGAATGAAAAGAGCCGTTATATTAGAGGCCGAAGGGTACAAACAGTCACAAATTACCAAAGCGGAAGGAGACAGAAATGCTGCAATATTAAAAGCCGAAGGTGAAGCAGAAGCTGTTAAGAAAAAAGCTGATGCCCAAAAATATAAATTAAGTATTGAAGCTGATGGAGAAGCCGAGGCAATTCTTAAAGTTTTCGACTCAATTCATAAAGGTAATCCTACAAAAGACTTGATAACAATAAGATATTTTGAAGCATTAAAGGCAATCTCAGACGGAAAATCAACAAAGGTATTTATGCCGTATGAAATTTCAGGAATATTGAGTTCTGTAGCTGCTATGGCTGATATTTCAAGAAACGACACAATTTCTGAAAGTAATCCAGAAAATAAAGAATAAAGTTCTGAGGTAATTTTTATGGTATTATTAAAGTCATTGTTTACCAACGCAGTCAGTTTTTTAATAGCCTTTGCTGTTATCAAATTTTTGATCATGAAGAACAGAGAACCCTATCACTTCGTAGATTATTTTAACATATACGGAGCAATATCTTTTTTGCTGGTATGTTTTTATTTGAAGTATTTAAACGGTTTAACAGCGCTAATGGAGATAATTACATTCTTTATTTTGCTCTTATTTTATCTTAGATCTTTTGACGCTGCCACGAAAAAATATCATGAAAGGTTCAAAATTACGGTTCTCTCTTTTGGGTATTCAAAAAAAACATACTTTAGCAATTTTCTCTCAAAAAAAATACTAATGAGAGGTGTTGAAGCTTTTCTTTTCGCTGTATCTTTTTATTATTTCATGGATAAAATATTCTTGTCAGTTTCTGTAATACTAAATCCCTTAGTAATAATAATACCGTCTATTCTATTATTTTTCACAACAATAGTTAAATCATCAAAAATTAACAAAGCGTATAGAATTTTAAAGTAGATTCAATCAAAATATGTTAATATACCTATATAGGGTATATATAATACATTATAACAGATGGAGGTTTTTAAAATATGGAAAAAATCTTGGACAAAGAAACACAAAATAAGGTAAGAGAAATTTTAGAGAAATTGACGGAACCGGTTCAAATACTATTAGTTAAAAATGATGGAGAGTACTCAGAAATAGTTGAACAGTTACTTGGAGAACTCAAGGAATTAGATGAAAGGATAATGGTTAATATCTACCACTCTGATTCTCAGGAAATCAACAATTACGATATTGAAAAAGATCTATTACCAGCTATGCTAATATTAGATAACGAAGGAAGAGATTACAGAATTAGATACTATGGGATACCATCGGGTTATGAGTTCACCACTTTTCTTCAAAATATCATAGCTGTTTCTAATAAAAGTGTAGACTCTTTCAATGATGAAAACAAAGAAAAATTATCGCAGATAGACAAAAATGTAAGAATCAGAGTTTTCGTGACTCCTACTTGCCCATACTGCCCTAGGGCTGTTTTTGCTGCTCATCAAACAGCTATGTTAAACCCTAACATAATAGGAGAAATGATTGAAGCAAACGAATTCGATAGTATATCCTTCGAATATGGTGTCAGTTCCGTCCCTCACACTGTGATAGAAGTAAAAGAAAACGGTACGTGGGTAAAAAAAGGAGAGTTTGTAGGAGCCTACCCAGAAAATAGTTTTGTGGAAGAAGTTTTAAAAGCTGTTGAATAGAACAGTTTAAGGAGGTCCTTACATGTTTTTTAATGTTGATGGAGTCAACAAAAAATCCGAAATAAAACAACAATACGACATAGTAATAATCGGTGGTGGACCTGCTGGAATTGCAGCTGCTATATATGCCTTACAAGGTGGGGCTTCTGCACTTATAATTGAAAAAGCCGTTGAAGGCGGTCAAATGAATTTAACGGATGTTATAGAAAATTATCCCGGCTTTAAAACCATAAGAGGTGAAGAACTTTCCTCTTTAATGAAAGAACATGCGGAGAACTTCGGAGCGGACTTTTATGACGGAAAGGTTATAGAATTGATAGACGGCCTCACGGCAGATAAGGATGAAGGCTCCAAAAAAATGGTTGTTATGGAAAATGGGAAAACAATTAAATCAAAAGCAATAATAATAGCAAGTGGATCTAACCCTCGAAAATTAGGAGTTAAAGGCGAAGAAGAACTTTCCTCCAAGGGAGTTTCTTACTGTGCGTCGTGCGATGGTCATTTTTTTAAGAATAAAAAGGTTGCCGTCGTAGGAGGAGGAAATACAGCTGTAGAAGAAGCTGTTTATTTATCAAACATAGCTAAAGAAGTTTATATAATTCATAGAAGGGATAAACTAAGAGCAGATAAACTCTATCAAAATAGAGCCTTTTCTCGAAAAAACATAAAATTTAAATGGAATTCAGTCGTTGAAGAAATTAAAGGCAAAGATAAAGTCGAAAGTTTAGTCATAAAAAATGTAAAAAGTGGTGAAGCATATGAAGAACCTTTCGATGGAGTTTTTATTTTCGTTGGATTAGTACCAGAAACTAGTTTTTTAAATACTGATCTTTTCGATGTTGACGAATATGGTTTCCTAATTACAGACCAAAATATGGAAACAAAAGTTAAAGGTATTTATGCAGCAGGAGATATAAGACATAAAGAGATCAGACAAATTGTAACCGCTGTATCTGATGGAGCTATTGCTGCTTCACATGCTATTCGAGAATACATCAATGAAGATCAAATATCATCAACTGCATCAACAAATTTGACAAAATGAAGATATAATTGTATAATATATTTTAGTACCTTCAACTCAGTTTAGGGTGTAACCCCTTTACTTGGTTAAAGGAATAGTTTGCAGGAGGTTATAGAAAAGATGTCTAGAGGATTGGACCCCGAAAAAAAAGAAGAGCTTATTGAAGAATTTAAAGTCAACGACAAAGATACTGGTTCTGTTGAAGTACAGATAGCTTTACTTTCTGCTAGAATCAAGCATTTAACAGAACATTTGAAACAGCACCCAAAAGATTACCATAGTAGACGTGGATTGATGATGATGGTAGGAAAAAGAAGAAAGATGCTCAAATATTTGAGAAAAAACAAACCCTTAGTTTATCAAGAAATTATCAATAAATTAGGTATAAGAGGTTGATAACAAATTTTCAAAAAGCGGGGCATAAGCTCCGTTTTGTTTTTATATTGGAGGTGTGAGAATGAAAGTATTGGAAAAAGAACTGTTCGGGAGAAAATTACGTATTGAACATGGTAAAGTTGCCAAACAGTCTCTTGGCTCAGTGATGCTGACTTTTAACGAGTCAACGATATTAGTTACAGCAGACGCTTCGGAAGATGCGGTTAAAGGCCAAGATTTTTTCCCGTTAACCGTAGAATTTCAGGAAAAATTCTATGCGGTCGGGAAAATCCCGGGAGGATTTATAAAAAGGGAAGGAAAGCCAAGTGACGAAGCTATATTAGCCGCAAGACTCATCGATAGACCGATTAGACCTTTGTTTCCAGAGAATTTCTTCAACGAGGTTCAAGTCATAACTACCGTATTTTCAATGTTGAATGACGACAGCATAGAAACATGGGGTATAACAGGTGCATCATTAGCCTTAAATCTTTCACCTATCCCATTTGATGGTATTGTTGCAGGAGTAAGAATAGGATACGTTGATGGACAGTTCGTTGCCTTCCCAACCCAAGAACAACTAAAAAATTCTAAAATCGACATGGTAGTTGCAGGAACTAAAGATGCAATTACAATGGTGGAAGGTGAATCACTGGAAGTTTCGGAAGAAGAGATGGTCGATGCTCTGATGTTTGCACAGGAAAAAATAAAAGAAATTATATCAATTGAAGAAGAGTTTCTTTCAGAATTTAACATTGAAAAATGGGAAGTTCAAAAAGAAATAATTCCAAAAGAATTTATTGAAGATTACCTGTCACTCACAGACGAGGAAGAATTAAAAAACGTACTGCTCACAAAAGGCAAAAAAAATAGGGACAAAGTCATATCAGAGTACAAAAAGAATGTAATGAAAAAATTTGAAGAAGAATTTTTGGAAAAATGGAGTGTTGCTTTTTTCCAAGACAAAAAACGTTTCTTAGAAAATGCGTTTGAGGACAAACTTCAAGAATCGATGCGAAAGATGATCATTCAAGAGAACAAAAGAGTTGATGGAAGAAATTGTGATGAAATTAGAGACATTACCTGTGAAGTGGGATTGATACCAAGAGTGCACGGTTCTGCTCTTTTTACCAGAGGGGAAACTCAATCTCTCGGAACTGTTACATTAGGTGCTCCTTTGGATGTTCAAGTTATTGATACTATATTCAGCGACGAAGAAAAGAGATTCATGCTCCATTATAATTTTCCACCTTTTTCAACGGGAGAAGTAAAAAGACTTAGAGGAGTTAGCAGAAGAGAAATTGGCCACGGACATTTGGCAGAAAGGGCACATAAAAATCTTATCCCAAGCGACGAGGAGTTTCCTTACACTATTAGAGTCGTTTCTGAAATTTTAGAATCAAACGGTTCTTCTTCAATGGCTAGTGTCTGTTCAGCTTCTTTGGCCTTAATGGATGCAGGTGTACCTATCCAGAAACATGTAGCTGGTATTGCCATGGGTTTAATCTTTGAAAACGATGATTTCGTTGTTTTAACAGATATTTTAGGGATGGAGGATCACCTTGGAGACATGGACTTCAAAGTAGCAGGAACTAGAGATGGTATAACCGCTTTTCAAATGGATGTTAAAACTAGTCAGGTTAATAAAGAAGTTCTTCAGAAGGCTCTAGAAAAAGCAAAAATAGCAAGGTTAAAGATTTTGGATAAGATGTATGACACTATCTCACAGCCACGCAAAGAGCTGTCTCCATACGTTCCAATAATGAAAGTCTTTAAAATACCAGTTTCAAAAATAGGAGAAGTAATAGGACCCGGAGGAAAAAATATCAAAGAGATCAGTGAACTATACAATGTTGAAGCTTACATAGAAGATGATGGAAAAGTTAAAATAACAGGCCGTGATGCAAAAAAAGTTGATGAAGCTATTATGCATATTCAAAATTCAATCGCAGACGTAGAAAAAGGCGGAATTTTTGAAGGTACAGTGAGAAGGGTCGAAAAATATGGTATATTTGTAGAAGTATTACCCGGCAAGGTTGGAATGTTACATGTATCCAACTTGAAAGACAAACTTCAGACTTTTAAAATTGGCGATAAGGTTAAAGTTGAAGTACTGAAGGTTGAAGATCAGGGAAAATTTCAATTAAAGCAATTAAAAGAGGAAAATTAAAATTCAAACGTGCGGCTTTTTTAACCGCATGTTTTTATTATAAATATAAATGCTGTCTTAAGAAACTCTTAAAGTTCAAAGATAACCTACTTTTCCCCCTTTCAGTACCCTCATTTCATTTCTAAAATATCTAAAAATCCTTGATTCGCAAAACCAAAATTAGAACAAATTTTACACTTGCCTTCGACTTTCTTACTTAGGGCAATTATCAATCCAGTTGTTTGTATTATATGTCATGTTAGATATAATCGTTATTGTTATGTTATAATTAATATAGTAATTTTGGAGTTTTTCCAAACAAAATATTTAAGAAAAGAGGTAAAACAACTTTGTACAGTCATAAAATATTAGACAATGGTTTAGATGTAATTCTTGTAAAAAGAGATTCTATGATGAGTGCGTCTGTACTTTTTTGTGTAAAAACAGGTTCTTCAAAAGAATCAGAAGAAAGTGCCGGATTATCTCATCTCATTGAACATGTTTCTTTTCGAGCTACTAAAAGAAAAAATACCTCCGAAATAAAACAACCCATTGAAGAAGTAGGGGGTATCTTAAATGCCTTCACTTCAAAGAATCTTACAGTTTTTTTTGCTAAGATACCTTCTTTAAAAGTAAATGAAACACTCGAAATTCTTTCTGAGATCCTATATGAACCTTTATTCAAAGAAGATGATATAGAAAAGGAAAAAGGTATAATATTAGAAGAAATCTCTTCATATGAAGATGAACCTATAAATATAGTATTTGAAAACTTATACAAAAATATATATGATGAAAACTTTTCAAGGCCTATAATGGGATACAAAGATTCCATTATGAATATAAAAAAAGCAACAATAGAAGAGTTCCACAACAAATACTACCAACCAGAAAATACGGTAGTCATAATATCAGGAAAGTTCGATGAGGATTCAGTATTGAAACAACTCAACCGAATAAAAAGTGTTACAAATTTGAATTCTTTAAAAAATAAAATTGCCAGCCCTTCGATCGTTGACAAAGAAATCTTCATCAAAAAGGTCAAGAATGATTTAGCTAGCAATTATTTAGTCCAAGGATTTAAAGCTCCATCGAAATTAGATAAGGCTTATTACGCTACACTGGTACTCAATACTTTTCTGGGGAGTGGGATGAGCTCTCTACTGTTTTCGAAAATCAGAGAAGAAGAAGGTTTGGCTTACGAAGTCACATCTGATTATGAAACTTATCCAGAAGCTGGTTTGCTATTATTTTACGCGGCAACAACCGAGAAAAACCTTGAAAATCTACTCGAAAAAATACAGGAAGTTGTAGAAAACCTCAAGAATAATAAAGAAATCGAAAAATGGTTCAATTATGGAAAAAATAGATTAATCGGTAAACTAACTTTAGAAGTAGAAAACAATTTATCTATGGCTTTGAATATTTTAGATTTGTATGTAAACTATGGTAAAATCATTACAATAGAAGAATTTATAAAAAATATAGAGAAGGTTGAAATTCATAACGTTATTGAAACGGCAAAAAATATTTTTTCTAATAATAAATATGTTTCGATACTTTCACCAAATAATCAATAAAATCCTGAAGGCGGGTGCTTTTTATGAAAAAAATTCCTTTTTATGAATTAAAACCCGGTCAAATAGTTGCAGAAGATGTTTTTAAAGAATCCACTTTATTAATTCCAAAAGGTACGGTTTTAAAATCTAGCGACATTACAAGATTGAGAAGCCATGGCATAAAGGTGGTCAATGTTTATGATGAAAATGATTTTATTGAAAGCAATATCGAAGAAAAAATTTCTTTAGAGTTTGAATCTATTCCTCCTATTGTAGAAGAGGAAACATATCGAGAATGGCATCAACATTTTGAATTTGTAAAAGATATAACGTATTTAAAAGACGATCCTTCAGAATTGGATTCCCTTGCAGAAGATATTTATAAGAAATTTTTAAAAACAGAAGAAGTCGTACTAAATTTATTTCACGCCTTAGGAAGTGAAGCTTTAAATTCTCATTCTATAAACACATCGATTATTGCCTCTATAATCGCTTCAAAATTGAATATGCCAGATGTATTCTTCGACTCTTTGGTAAAGACGTGTTTACTTCATGACATTGGATACAGTTTGATAGGGAAAAGGGTAATATTTGATTATATTGACTTAGAAGATGTAACGGTTAGATCTCATATTGTATCTGCTTATGAAACATTAAAAAATATTCAAAAAAATATAGGAAAAGAAGTTGTAGATGCTATTTCCACCCATCACGAACGCTACGACGGAACGGGAATTTTTATGAGATTAAAAGAGAACGCTATAAGTCCTTTAGTAAGAATATTACAAATAGGAGACGCCTACGATTCTTACATAGAAATAGGGAACACACCATACGACGCGATGAGTTTTCTTTTAAGATATTCCGGTTTAATTTTTGATCCGTATTATGTAAGTGTTTTTTTCTCAATAGTAGGTTTGTACCCAACAGGAAGTCAAGTAATTTTAAACAACGGCAAAAAGGCTACTGTTGTCAAAAAGGGAAAAACTTCTTCTTTTCCAATAGTGGAATGTGATGGGGAAACTATTGAAACTGGAATGGAAACCGGCTTGTTTATCAGAGAAGTATTGAAAAAAGGAGAGTAAATATTGACTGAAAATATCTCAGAAAGTCTCGAAAATTATTTGAGAGCAATCTATATTTTACATATCGACGGAAAAATACCACGGGTAAGAGATATTTCAAGAATATTGTCTGTAAAAGATGCTTCCTCTGTTGAAGCTATTAGAAAACTGGAAAAATATGGTTACGTTAAACATGAACGGTACGGTTATGTAAAACTAACGGAAAAAGGCTTGCTTAACGCCGAAAAGGTTTATAGAAGATACATAATTCTCATAGATTTTTTTGTCAACGTTTTAGGACTTTCAAAAGAAGATGCTTATCACTTATCTTGCGGCATTGAGCACCACATGAATGATAATTTTTATATTTCTCTAGATGGGTTGATGTTATTCCTTAAAAGAAACCCCATAGAATTAACCGAAGCAAAGAAATTTATTTCAAATTATAAAAAGAAAATGCCCCATGACTTCAAGACTTCTCTCTGGGATTTATCTGTCTACGAATCTTCCAAAATATTCGATATTTCAGGAGACTCTACGTTAAGAAAAAACATAATGGATAAAGGGATATATCCTGGTTTAAATCTAAAAGTAATTAAAAAAAACGATGACATCATAGAAATTTTGGTTAATGAAAAAGTGATCAACCTCACATCAAATGAATCAAAGCATATAATAATAGGAAATCAAAAGTAAAAGTTTAACTCTTTAAATTATATTTTGTCTTAAGGAGGTCCATATTGTATGACTACCAAAATCGAAAAAGCTTCCCAATTCATTAAAGAAAACATAGAAGTAAAACCAATTTTAGGATTAATATTAGGTTCTGGCCTTGGATATATTGCTGATCAAGTAGAAAATCCTAAGGTGATTGAATACAAAGACATTCCTTTTTTCCCACAATCGACTGTAGAGGGGCATGAAGGATCTTTAGTAATAGGGACCATAGAGGGTATCCCCGTCATAATATTAAAAGGACGGTTTCACGCCTATGAAGGGATCGAACTAAGAGATATTGTTTTCCCTATTTATGTGATGAAGAATTTAGGCGTTAAAGGCTTGATAATAACTAATGCAGCTGGAGGAATAAACAGAACACTTACTCCAGGTGATATAGTTGTAGACACCGATTTCATCAATTTTACATTCCAAAATCCTTTAAGGGGTCCAAATTTAGAGGATTTTGGCCCAAGATTTCCTTCCCTAGTCGAACCGGTCGATAAAAATTGGATAAAAAACGTTATAGATAAATGTAAAAAAGACAATATAGAACTCAAAGAAGGGACTTACTTATGGACTTTGGGGCCATCTTATGAAACCCCTTCTGAAATTAGAATGTTTGACAAATATGAAGCAGACCTAGTTGGTATGTCAACCTTACCAGAAGTAATCGCGGCGAATCATGTTGGTATAAAAGTCATTTCATTTTCTGCTGTTACGAATATGGCTGCTGGTATTCTGCCACAACCTCTAAGACATGAAGACGTCCTGAGAATAACCGAAAAAATAAAGGAAAAGTTTGAAAAGGTCGTATACAACGCAATTAAATTATTTTAATGAAAAACATCAAAAAGAACGGAGGAGAAAAGTTGTCTGAAAATTTAAAAGAGATCGTAGAGGAAATAAATAAGAATGATAATGTTTTGATAGTAGGCCATATACTCCCGGATGGAGATGATGTAAGTAGTTTGGTATCGATGACTTTAGGATTAGAAAAATTAGGAAAAAAGGTAACGGCGGTAATCGACGATGAAATCCCTGAATATCTTTTACAATTTCCTTTAGTTAAATCGAAGATCAAAAAGTTTGAAGATGTTGAAGAAATAATTTATAAAAAATACGATATCATGGTAATTTTAGACTGTTCATCACCAGATAGAATAGGAAGATTTGAAAAATATTTAAATGCCTTTCATGTCCTTTTGGTAGATCATCATGTAACAAATAAATATTTTGGAAATTTGAATTGGGTAGACCCAACAATGGCTTCAACCGCTCAAATGGTTTATAGAATATTAACAGCTTTAAATGTTGAATACGACAAAGAACTGGCGACTATGAATTTGTTAGGAGTAGCAACCGATACCGGATTCTTTAAATATCAAAACGCAGGCGTTTTAGTTTTCAAAGATGCCACTGAATTAATTAAAAAAGGTGCAAATATTAGCGATATTTCAAATATCATATTAGATAACATACCATTAGAGCAGATCTATTTGTACAAAGATGTCATTTCCAATCTTAAACTAGTCTTAAATGGTCAAATTGCTTATTCTTTATTATCCCTAGATATGTTCTCCAAATACAACGTTTTGCCAAAAGACTCTCCTTCTTTTGTAGAAAATCTCCGATCTATAAGAGGTGTTGAAATAGCCATTGTATTTCAAGAATATGAAAAAGGTTCTTATCATGTTTCATTAAGATCTAAAAAATGGGCAGATGTATCAAAGATCGCTCTCAATTATGGTGGAGGCGGTCATCCTCGAGCAGCCGGATTTTCACTTGAAACAAACGATATAAAACAAACAATGGAAGAAATAGTCGATTACATATCTAAAACAATCGGAAATCTTAGTGGTAACTTAGCTTATCAATAAGGCAAGTGGGTTTTTATGGCATACATCTTTTTATTTACAATTTGGGGTGTTTTAATTAACGATTTTTCAGATCTTTCATTAATGTTAGGGGCTTTGGTGGTTATCATCACAATTAGAATCACTAACTTATTTTTTAAAAATACTACTTATGGAACTATACAGATATTGGTATACAGTATGGGTAGCCTTTTAAAAATGTACAAAAATGCATTTTCTTTTTTACCTTTGATACTTTTAAAAAGGTACTCTGGTTTATCTCACATAGACGTTAAAGGAAAATCTGACTTTGAAAAAGCTGCAATAGCAAATTCAATCTCATTAACTCCTAAAACACTTGTTTTATATGAAGAAGACGATAAATTAATAGTTCACAAAGTTTCTTCAAACCCGGAGGAAGCTCATAGAGCAGATAATATTTGGAAGGACGATATAATCTGATCCATATACTAGAAATTTTCATTCTAATATCCCTTTTTATGGTTTTAATTAAGTTAATATTGACAAAATCAAAATGGGAAAAGTTACTTTCCTATTCTTCGTTTTCTTCAAAAGCGGTCATTCTGATGTTGGTTTTTTCCCTTCTTTCAGATCAATCTTTTCTTTTGGACGTTATAATTATTTTCTTAATTCTTAACATATGGGGTGTTTTGATAGTCTCGTCGTACCTGGAAAGAGGTGGTAATAAAAGATGATCGCCAACATTTTAATGGGAATAGGGATAATATTTTTGTTTTCTGGAACCTTAGGATTGTTTACGATGGAGGATTTCTATTCTAAAATTCAAGCAATCGGGATAGCAGATACAGTAGGAATAATCTCTGTTATAATCTCACTGATGCTAAAATATCCAGAAAACATGGGTAGATTACTCATATTATCTATCATTATTCTGGTTTTGAATCCGGCTATATCTTCCACAATAGCTTATCACGCTGCAAAGTCAGGGGAAAAGGTTGGCAGAGAAAACAAATGAGCTATTCTATAATTTTTCTCTTCTTAAGTTTGATTGTTCTTTCGTTATACATATTATCACAAAAAAGTTATATTAACGTGATCATTGGCTATGGGGTTTTTTCTGTTGCAATTTCTGTATTGTTTTTTCTTTTGAATGCACCGGATGTAGCTTTTGTTGAAATAACCATTGGTGCAGCTTTTGTTGTTTTTATATATTTAATTGCTATAAAAAAGACAGCCGAGGTTAAGGTCTACTACATTGAAACCCCTTATATGATAGAGGAAAAAGAAGGAAATTTATACGGATTTGAATACGAACTAATTAAAGAATTTTTGGAAAGAAAAGGATTGGATGCAGATTTTATAAAAGTGGATGCTGAAGATCCTATGGATAACATAAATGACCATGGAGAAATTTTAGCAGGCGGAATAATTTTAGAAAACAATTACGATAACATAATACCTTCCGATGGTATATTATTATCAAAATTATACGCTGTTGGTCAACCAAATAAAATTTGTTTAGGAATCTTTATGCCAAACTTAAAATCAAAAAGCTTTGAAGATTTGGATGATGATTTCATAATTGATGCGGTAAGATTAAGAAAAATAGTTATGGGAGAAGAAAGGCTGTTGTCCAAAAAGATAGAGATTATTAAAGATACTAGTTACAGGATAATCTTTTATAAAAGAGATAAATCTTTAGCAAGGGACTTCAACAAATTTTTGGAAGAAATAAAAAGTGACACCGAATATTATGAGAACCTCGTCAGGAGGTATATTGGATGAAAAATTACCTTGTTTTAACGTTGATAATAGCAATTTTTTTCGTCCTTGCATTAAACTTAAAAGTTGGAGATATGAAAAGTTTCTATGAACCTTCTGAAATTCTTGCTGAAAACGGATCAATTAATATGGTGTCCGCTATTGTTCTTGATTATAGGATCTACGATACCTTTTTTGAAATATTGGTTTTTACAGTGGCAATCATTGGTATTTCCGAATTTATAGGGAAAATTCCTACGGTTGCTCCCGACGACCAGCAGATAAAATACGATACCCCAATCATAAAGGTTATAACACCAATAATTTTTCAAATAATAGTTTTAATCTCTCTTTATATTGCAATAACCGGACATATAGCCCCTGGTGGAGGATTTGCTGCAGGTACTATTCTAGGAACAGGTTTTCTAGCGGTTTCCCTGGTGCGACCAACGGATGAAATAGAAAACTTGTTTGTAAAATCCAAAATTGAGAAATTGAAAATGTTGGTTCCTTTATTAATAATATTATACGGCTTATTAGGATATACGTGGGGGGGAACAATTTTTTCTAATTTCCATCTACAAGGATCCCCTGGAAAATTAGCTAGCGGAGGTTCTGCTATTTTATTAAATTTTTTAATTTATTTCGAGGTTTTTGGTGGATCGTGGACAATTCTGTATAGATTTTTAAAACATAAGGGATTATTGTAAACTACCCGCCGTTTAAAGAAGGAAACTTGATGGTACAGTAATTCATAGAAGCGCAAAAAGCAAAGATCTAATCCTGGTAAATAAAGCTAAAACTCTATTATGGGAAAGGAGGAAAAATTCTGCATTCCTCTCACCACTTCCTTATCTGCCGTAAGGCTGTTCTCTGGTGAGTCTCCTGCAGATATTTTTCATGAATATTTTTCATATTCTCACCTTATCAATAATACTTATTGGTTTATTTGGAATTATTACAAAAAAAGATCTAATCTTAATATTTATCAACCTCGGGGTTTTCCAAGGAGGAATAGTTCTTTTTTTTGTTCTTTTAGCATACGATGCGAATTCACCTATTATCACCACACATTTACAAAGTTACGCTGATCCACTTATCCATTCTTTTCTACTTACCGTTATAGTAATTGGATTCGCAAACTTGGCTTTAATGCTGGTTTTCGCCATGATATTATCTTCCAAATTCAAGACCCTTGAAGTTGATGAAATTGAAAAGAAAATAAAGAAAAAATAAAAAATCTTTTAAGGACAAGGGGAAAAGTATGTTTCTACTAGTATCCTTAATACCAATATCTTTAGGAGTACTAACTTATATTTTTAAAAGGAAAACCACTCTACTAGTAATAATCTCGTATATACTAACCTTTATATTTCTTACTATTTTTCAAGAAGGTTCATTTGTAATAGGGAATTATTCCCCACTTAAAGGTATTGAGTTCAGTTTTGATCCAACGATTAAATTTTTACTTATTTTATTCAATGTTTTCTCTTTAATAACCTTTTTTAGAATCTTTAAAAATTATGATCACGTGTTTTTTTCACTTTGGCTTCTACTAACTGGAAGTATAAATGGTTTCTTTATGAGTAGAGATTTTTTCAACATATACGTTCATTTGGAGCTCGCTTCTATATTAGTTTTCCTTTTGTTATCATACGATAAGAATGAGATAAGAATATGGGCAGCTTTAAAGTATATGATGATGAGCTTAGTAGCTTTAAACTTCTATTTGATAGGTGTGGGAATCCTTTATTCAAATTCAGGCACTTTGAACCTCAATTACAACCTTTCCAATGGAATTAATACTTTTGCATTCAGTTTTATCCTAACAGGACTGTTAACTAAAGGTGGACTATTTTTCCTCTCTGGTTGGTTACCCGATGCTCACACGGAGGCCGTAAAAGGGATCTCTCCTATATTATCAGGTATAATAGTTAAACTTCCTTTATTTATAATTTATTTACTCACATCCTCTTTACCCCATGAACTTAAAAATTTTTTGTACTATTTCGCAATTATAACTGCCATTTTTGCATCCATCTTTACATTGCTACAAAACGATATCAAAAAATTTTTGGCTTATTCTACTATGACACAGATGAGTTATGGGTTGATGATTATTTTACTCCGACCTTCTCTTTTTCCATATTTTATAGTTTTTCACATGTTCACCAAAGGATTTTTATTCATGATAGCCGAAGATATATACGAGAAGAATGGTACAAAAAATTTAAAAGATTTGGAAAACTCACAAATATCCTTAGATACTTTTCTTTTGCTCATTTTCTTGCTGATGAACCTGGGAGGGTTGTTTCCATTTAGCCTTTATATACTTAAAGATAATTTGTCTTTATCTTATCTTCTGGAGATAAACATCTTCATCTTCGGAATGTACTTTTATAAATTATTAAACACTTTTAAAGTAGAGAAGAAAAAATTCGAATATAAATATTGGTATATATTCATCTTTGTTATTTTAAATGTTGTATTCATAACTTATTATTTCACAACTATCGCTTCTTACTTATCTATCTTAAAAATTTTAACTGGATATTTACTGTTTGCTGCAGGAACTCTATCGTTTATATTGTTAAGAAAAAAGGTAGCTTTGTCTTCAATCGATATATACAGTTTTGAAAATAGTTTTATCTATCAAATATCATTTTTACTGCTCGCTTTGCTAATAGAAATATAAACAAAAGTTTTCAAATATTTTGGAAATTTATGGTAAAATAATAAAGAAAATATTAAAAAATAAATCAAAGGAGGTACTGTGCGTATTAGTGCACGATACATATGTTGAAAAAAATTTCATTTTCTTTTTTATTATTAATTTTCGTTTTTAGTATCACAATATTTCCACAAGACGTTCTAAAATTAGTCCCTTCAGATTCAAAAGGGGTAGTCTTAATAAATGATTTAGAAGGTACATATACGGATTTAAAAACTGTGCCAACTATGAAAACTTTATTGTTAGAACCTTTTAACGCCGAATTAATGATTTCTAACTTCGCTCAAATGTATTTTAGCGCTTTAAAGATAGATTACGAAAGTTTTCTAAATAATCTCAGCATTGATCTCTCGATTTTTGTTCAAGAACCTAAAGAAAATAATTATATTTTTGGTTTTTCTGTTGGCCCTTTAGAAAATCCCCAAACTTTTGCTGCAGATTTGGATAAACTATTAGAACCTTTGAAAGATTATGGGATTTCTTTTACTCCTATCTATCAAAGTATCGGAAATCAAAATTACCTTGTAATGGTTCAAAATAAAGATTTATATTCTTCCTCTGAAAAAGGAGTTACTGATTTTGAAGAAGTTCTTCCTACGAAAAAAGGATTATATTACAGAATAAACACCTCTGACTATCAAGGAGAAGGTTATTTTTACGTTAAAGATGGATTTTTAATAGGCGGAGGAAACGGAACTGCAGAAACAGAATCTATCAATACAAGCTTTGTTAAATGGCCTCAAGAATATCCTTTTCTGGGGAGTATATTTTTTACCTCTGGTTTTATCCCCAAAGACCTAACAAATTATGCTGATTTCATAAATATAATAGTAGATTACAAAATAGTAGAAAATTTAATATCCCTTTCTCAAGGAATAGAGGTTAACGTTGATTTTGGCACAAGCAACGGTGCAATGCCGACAATTTCTAATGCAAGCTATTTAAAATTGGAAACCCAGGCTAAAATCGACGAAATTATACCTATTTTGAACGAAAATAATATAAAATATAAAAAGATCAGCGATAACATGATAGAATTTTATATAGAATCTGAAACTACAAATCAAAACAATAAAACACAAGTTTTAACCAATACCTTTTATGTTTGGAAAGATGAATACCTGATGGTCTCACAAATGAAACCCGACGAGCTTCAAAAACTTCTGAATGAAAAACCAAAGCTTTCAGAGAATGAATTGTTTCAAAAATTAAATGAACGAATTGGAACCGGAGATGTTACTTACGGTTTTGTAGATTTAACCCCTATTTTTTTAAATTACGTGCCGAATTTGAAAGGCCAATATGGTATGTTACTGAATGTGAGCTTAATAGAAGAAAATAAACTAAAAATTGATTTCATTGTACAATGAGGAACCTTCCTTGAAATTGGATGAGATTCCCAAAAAAAGATTAAAGGGCATGCTAACGCATGCCCTTTATTGGTGCCGAGGGCGGGAGTTGAACCCGCACGGGGTTCTCCACCCCAACGGATTTTGAGTCCGTCGCGTCTGCCAATTCCGCCACCTCGGCAATTCAAAGTTATTATACTATATTTATAAACTCTTGTCAATAGAACTTTTGTAGGATAGCAAATGATTTAACGGGAGGGAGTATCATGAAAAAGATGGCTATTATAGGTTTTGGTGCAGCTTCTATTGGGTTCTTAAAAGGGCTACAGGAAGAGAAAAAGATTAACCGCTACAGCATAGATGTTTATGAAAAAGGGGAGAATTTAGAAGGTGCAGGATTCGGCGGTTTGAAATACGATGGAAAATTATTCATTTCAAAAGAAATGGGTGGAGACTTAGTTATCCCTTTGAATATACAAAAGAAAGTAGTAGAATATTATCTCAGAAAATCTGGGTTAGCAAAGTTAGATGAGGATAAAAAATTAGAGCTTTCGAATAAATTAGAAAAAGGTGATTCTTTTGAAAACGAAGAACTGTACAAAAAGTTCTACGATGCAGATTTTGAACCCGTAAGATCTCACTTTTTTCATCTGGGTACAGAGCTACTAATAGAAACGATTAAAAATATTTTCAAAGAATTTTCAAACTTTAGTAATGTTAATTTTATATTTGGTGAGGAAGTTATTAAAGTTATTCCTGGCCCAGAAGTTGTTGTAGTAACAAATAGTGGTAGTGAAAAAACCTATGACAAGGTTGTTGTCGCCGTTGGCAGAAGAGGTCATAAATTAGTATCGGAGATGGTTAAAGATCATCCTGATTTAGTCTTATCAAATGACAAGGTTGACCTAGGTGTCAGATTTGAACTTCCTAATCATATAGTGGACTACTTAAACAAAGAAATGTACGAATTCAAAATCAGGCTAAAAACCAAAACAGGGTATATTGTGAGAACTTTTTGCAACAATCCTGGCGGAGAAGTTACTTTGGAGAGTTACGATGACTTTC
Organism: Petrotoga olearia DSM 13574; assembly: GCF_002895525.1. GTDB lineage: Bacteria > Thermotogota > Thermotogae > Petrotogales > Petrotogaceae > Petrotoga > Petrotoga olearia. The sequence continues at coordinate 265,153 of NZ_AZRL01000012.1, read as the reverse complement.
TAACGGTTAACGGACATGCAAACACTACCACAAAGACTACCAACACTAATTTTGCTATTTTGGTTACACATTCGTTCACTCAGCCTTTCAACGATCCTGTAGGTTATGGCTCCTATATAGCAAAACTTTCCAATATCCTTGCCGGTGGAGATAAAGTTATACTTCAATGCTATGAAGATTTTAAAAGTTCAAAAAGAACAAAAAAATTAGGACGGGTCGAACCAACATTAGATCCCCATCATTTCATTTTAGGAGATTTGAATCTAGCTCTTCCCAGACGTACTATAGAATCAATAATCGATTTTTTGGAACGATTAGAAACGGTTGTAAAAGGCGTTACTTATCCAGATAATCTTTTATATGGAGCCGAGGTTAAATTTTATGCAAATAAGATAAACAATGATTTCTTTGGGAATGTAAAAATAATTGGAGACTGTAGCGGATGGACCCGTTCGATAACCTACGCTACAAGTCATGGATACCTAATCGCAAAAGAGTTTTGAACAGCTGTATTGACAAAACAATGTTGATATGTTATAATGATTTTTGTAGACTTAGGGAATGGGACGTAGCCAAGCGGCAAGGCGACGGACTTTGACTCCGTTATTCGTAGGTTCGAATCCTACCGTCCCAGCCAAAAAAAGGGGAGGTTATGCCTCCCCTTTTTTACATTTCAATCATTGAATATTCGACTGAGTTGCAATTTGAGATGTGTCTGTAGAAGTATCAGAAGTATTGTTTGCTTCTTGTATTTCTCTTTGCAAACTTTCTATCATACTATCAATATTAGTATAATAGTTTGGATCGATCTCTTTTATTGTTTCCAAATAAGACAATTTAATTTCATTTAGCCCTAGCAAATCAGTTAAATCCAACCCAACCTCTAAGGCTTCTAATTTAGTGTCGGTTGCTGCTTGAGTAGAATCAACAACTGTCTGGACATTTACTAAGATCTCGGTGATCTGTTGCTGAAATAAAGAAAATAAATACTGGGATCCTAAATAAGAGGCGTACTGTTTTAGCTGATCCAACTGTAACCTCGAATAGCTAACCTTTACTTTTGGATCTTGAGGGTTCAACTGATAATATAGTTGAACCACTGTGTTTGAAGACGGATACTGTGCGTATAAATCAGCTAATACTTTTTTTAACTTTTCAACGTAATCTTGTGATTTAGTTTGTAATTCTGCTTTCATAACGCTTGCATCTTCTGTAGTATTTACTCCAAAAGCCTCAATGGTTTCTTTTGCACTCAGATAAGTTTGAGCATCCTGATATTTTGACATTTCACTCAATAAGTAAGTACTTTCATCGGTAGTTGATTGAGTGTTCAATTCTTCAAGTTTGTTATTTATAACATCCAAACCTAGTGAAACAACATCTGGATCCACAAATTCAGATAGGCTAAGATATTGATTTATAGAAATAGTTCGATCATTGTATAAACCTAATAATTGATTTACAACCATCGTATACACAGCTAAATAATCAGAATCAACTTCCATTGAAATTTCATTACCCTCGAACACAATACTTTCTAATTCTTTTGCCAATTCTTCTATTCTTTCTACATCTGTACTCGCCTTTGTTAACTCGTACATATACATCAATTTTGTATCGTAATAATTTCTTCCAAAGTTTTCATTTTCTTTATAATTAGACAACCAATTATTATACTTTTGATCTTGAATTGTGCTTTCCACTTGGACATATACATCGTCGTACAAAAATACATCTTCGGGTTTTTCAAATATTTTCTTATCAAGTACCCTTATCAAATGGAAACCTTGCGACGTTTGTACAGGTCCAATAATCTCGCCAACTCGTCCATTAAAAGCAGCATCTTCAAAGGTTTTTTCATACTGCCCATGTTTTATCCATCCAATCTCTCCAGAATCGGTGGCATTAGAGGTATCTATTGAATACAAAGAAGCAGCATCTTCAAAAGTTATCTCACCGGATTCAATATTATTTTTAATATTATTCGCAGTTGCCTCATCTGAAAGGAGTATATGCTGTACTCTAACTTCTTCATAATCATTCTTTATACTTTCAAAGTTTTGCTCAATATAGGCTAAAGCATCTTCCCTGGAAACTGAAGCGACTGCATCTTTAACTGCATTATTAATCAAATCGGTCTCCACCGTTTGTTGCAAACCAGAAATTAAAATGTTTCGAATATTTTGTTCACTACCATAGTATTGAAGCATATTATTCCAATTTGATTCATTAGATTTGTATTGAGATATATATTGATCAACGTGTATATTTATCTGATTATTCACTTCTTCCTTGGAAGGCAAAAGATCGTTCTGTTCGGCGTAAAATCTAACAATTTTTTCGTCAAAAAGTAAATCTACCACCTGATTATCAAGTGCTAAATAATCAAAAACAGGATCCAACTGCTGACCATAATACTGTTGATATATCTGTGCTTGCTGTTGAGTTATGTTATCTACTTCACTCTTCATAATCCAATAAGGATAGTCCAATTCTAAGCCGTTTTTTGTGATAACTAGAACAGAGTCTTCTTTCCTCAGTGTATTTCCATTTTGCGAAGTGATCATGGGGTTTCGAGATGATACGTAAGTTGCTACAGACCACCACACTATACCTGCTAAAAAACCTGCTATAACTATTATAGTGATCAGTCTTTCGTGTTTTTTAAACCAATTATTCATCCAATAATGCCTCCTAAACTCTTAAAATTTACTGTCTTCTATGATATTTGACTTTAATTTTACCACATTTTTTTGAATTTGCCCAATGCTTAATCTTTTATTATTGAAAAAAGGGGATAAATTAATATCCCCTTTAAACTTTCTATATTTTTGTTCTGATAGGCTTATCTTTAGTAATTTCTTCTAAAGCTAATAACCTATCCCATTTAGCATCGACATAATTTTGTAGTTCTTCGAGTATTTCGTTAGCATCTGGCCTTTTCATAAGTTTGTTGTATCTGCCTAATTTTGTTACGTAATCTTTTACTGGTTTGAATATTTTAGGTTTCTTAGTAACTTTGTAAACACCCATATTGTATTCCCATAATGGCCAATACTTAGTTTCAACAGCTAACTTAGTTACTTCTGGACCTGAATCGTCAGGAATTCTCCAAAATCTAACACATGGTGCCAAAATAGAAATGAAAGCAGGCCCTTTGAACTCTAATGCTGATTGCATTTTTCTTATGAAATCCCAAGGTTCGGAAGTTACTGCCGTTGCAGCATAAACACCTTCATGACCAGCTATTATATCTACTATACTCTTTTTCAACTGTAACTTCCCGGATATAGCTTTACCCACTGGCTCGGTAGTTGAATCGGCACCTATTGGAGTGGATCCAGATCTTTGATTACCCGTGTTCATGTATCCTTCGTTGTCATACAAGATGTAAACGAAATCGTGACCTCTTTCTATAGCTCCAGATAACGATTGTAACCCTATATCGTAAGTTCCACCATCACCAGCAAATGCGATAAATTTTATCTTATCGTTTTTTATTTTTCCTCTATTTAACAGAGATCTATAAGCAGACTCTGCACCGGATATTGTTGCAGCAACATTTTCAAAAGCGTTGTGTATATAAGGTACATTCCAAGAAGTAAATGGATATATTGTGGAAGAAACTTCCAAACAACCTGTCGCAGCTCCAACTACAGGTTCATAACCCAAACTTTTTGCAGCCAAAGTAGCCCAATTTGCAACCATTGGAGCATTACAACCAGGGCATAATCTATGGCCTTGGGTAAAAGCCCAATCATTTGTTTCAACGTATCCTACTATATCTCTAATGCTAGGCACATTTATTCACCTCCAGTTATTCTCTTAAACCCAAATATCTTTGTTCATCAGTTGAAAGATTACCCTGAAGAGCATCTTCAAATGCTTCTCTTATCATTTCAGGGGTTGTGTCTCTTCCTCCCAAACCATAAATATAAGAACCTAAAGAAGGCCGAGAAGCAACCTCGTACAAAGAAGATTTTACTAAGGAATACAAAGGAGCTTCTTTCCCAAAAGACATTGCTCTGTCTAGAACAACTACGCCTTTTCTACCATTTAAAACTTGCTGAAACTGTTTCTTAGGAAAAGGAGTAAAGACTTGAGGTTTCACCAAGCCAACCTTATGTCCTTCTTCTCTAAGTTGGTCTACAACATATTTCGCTGTAGATGCTGTAGAATTCATAACAATCATTATATAGTCTGCATCATCTACTTTGTACAAATCGAGAAAATCGTACCTTCTTCCAGATATCTTTTCAAATTCCTCGAATACTCCAGGAAGTTCTTTATAAGCATTTTTCATCGCTTCCTCTTGTTGACGATGGTGTTCAAAGTAATAATCAAAAAGATCCAATGGACCAAAGGTAACAGGATTTTTTGTATTTAAAAGAGAATATTTAGGATTCCAGCTTCCCACAAACTCTCTTACAACTTCATCATCTAGCATCTCAAAACTTTCCACTCCATGAGAAGTAATGAAACCATCCAAATTCACCATCACCGGTAACAACACATTCTCTTTTTCCGCTAATTTGGTAGCCATTATCGTAAAATCATATGCTTCTTGATGGTTTTCAGTGAAGAACTGAATCCACCCAGAGTCTCTTACCATCATGGCATCGGAATGATCACAGTGTATATTGATAGGTCCAGATAATGCTCTATTCACAATAGGCATTACTATGGGAAGTCTGTAAGAAGCCGCTATATATACTATTTCTGACATCAATGCTAACCCATTTGCAGCAGTGGCTGTCATAGTTCTGGCTCCAGATGCCGCTGAACCTACTACTGCACTCATCGCCGAATGTTCAGATTCCACAGGAACCATTACAGTGTCTACGATACCATCGGATACGAATCCTGCATAATATTCAACAATTGGTGTTTGAGGAGTTATTGGATAAGCTGCCACCACATCTGGATTGATCTGCCTCATGGCATGAGCAACAGCAGCAGCTCCGGTAACCGTTAGTTTTACAGGCATATATTTTAACCTCCTTCACATTTCCTTTAAATAAATTCTGATTCAGATTTCATTTCTATTGCGTCAACTGGGCATACAGCGGCACAAACACCGCAGCCCTTACAATAGTCTAGATTCACTTCTCCCAACTTCATCTTTTTACCGTCAAGCCTACCATCTATTGCCATATCTGGACAAAAAAGCCAACATTGCATACAATTAGTACATTTTTCTTCATCCACTATTGGTCTTTGAATCCTCCATTCACCTGTTTTGTACTCTCTTGCCGTAGCAGGTTTATCAATTACACCACCAATAGGGATATCTTTCCAACCTTTCACCTTAATCACTAAGTTTCACCTCCTGGTAACCTCTCTCCAGTGCTCTAATATTGGCTCTTACAACTTCATCAGAGAACTTTTTGGAGAAAGCAGCCTTGATTTTTTCTTTGACAGCATCCAAAGGTACTATATCGGTAGCTCTTATCAAAGCTCCTATCATAACAGTGTTAGGTATACCTCTTTTTATTTCTTCTAATGCTATGTCCGTAGCAGGTATTACACCGATTCTTCCTTTATACCCTGTTAAATTTCTTACCTCTTCGATGCTTCTAGTTGTGTTGACTAACAAAAATTTATCATCAGCCAATCCAGATGTTACTTCAGGGTTTTTTAAAAGTGTGTCGTCTATAACAACTACCACATCGGGGGTCTCTACGTTACTTTTAATTCTTATAGGAACATCTGCAACCCTGTTAAAAGCTTTCATCGGAGCACCAGATCTTTCTGCTCCATATTCTGGAAATGAACTCGAAAACTTCCCGGCTTCTTCTGCAGCTTCTGTCAAAAATTGAGAAGCACTTTTTGCGCCTTGTCCTGCTCTTGCATGCCATCTTATCTCAAAGTATTTTTCTGGCAAAGTTCTTATCCTCCCTTCACGTAATAATTTTCAATAAATTAGTTTGTTCTATAATCACTCGAAAATATTGTGTAATCAATGTTTCTAAAAATATTATCTACCCATTCATAAAATGAGAGTCTTTCATCGTTAATTTCTTGCTTTTCCAACATTTTCTCTAGATCGAAAAATCTGTTAATATGGCATTTAACTCGATTTTTTGCGTATTCTATAGTGGTTCCCGTGGTCATTATAAAAGGCCAATCACTAGCTTGTGCAAGAAGAACCTCTCTCATCATCTGATTTAAAACTCTTTTCTGTAAATTTGAAGGGAACTTAAAAGTATTGGCTTTTTCTATCATTCTTTCCGTTATCTCGTGAATATGCTTATAAATCCAATCATTTTTACTGTTAAGCCATACATCATGGTATCCACCGCCCCCCCATGATGATTCAGCAGGATAAGTTATTTGAACTTTTTTAACCGTTTGTAAAAACTCGGAAGGTGTGGAAAACTCCAAATCTTCATTTTCAAAAGATTGCCTAAAAAGCTCTTCCAAAAATTTCGGGCCTTCATACCACCAATGACCAAATAGTTCGGCATCAAAGGGAGCTACAATTATCGGTTCTTCTTCATCTAAAATTGTAGATAATTTCCTTATCTGCAAAGTTTTCTTATGTAAATAATCTCTTGCATGCTCTTTTACAACATTTTCAGCTTCTCGAAGATCGTATATTTCTTTTTTGTCCAAGGATAATGACTTATCGGTAATACGATGATATTTTATTCCGGTATTGCACCTTATTCCACTTGGATCTATATATGGTTTAATGTAATCGTCTTCTCTGTCATAACCAATATCCCTGTAAAATTCTCGATACCTTGGATCGCCAGGATAGCCAATTTCAGCACTCCATATCTGCTCACTCGATTCAGGATCTCTGGCAAAAACAAAAACTTTATTCGGAGTTATGATGGGTCTGTATACATCATATCTGGGCTTACTATCTGCATAGGTAAAACCGTGTGTATCCACAAAAAAGTATCGTATATCTTCCTGTGACAAATATCTGTCAAGCCCTTTAAAATAAGCACATTCTGCCAACCATATCCCTTTAGGGCGATCACCAAAATATTTTTTGTAGGTTAACACAGCAGATTTTATTTGAGCTCTAATAGCCTCTGGATAATCCCGATAAAAAGGTAGATATCCATGTGTTCCATTAGATGTTATCACTTCAATGTAACCTTTATCTTTAAATTCCTTGAAAGATTTCAATATATCTTGATGGTATTCTTCTGAAAAAATTTCCATGTCTTCCATTAGTTCACGTCTATAATGTTGGGCTAGTTCATATTTTCGAGGATCTTCGAATTTTGTCCTAATTATCTCTTTTTCCGTTAATTCTATCAATTTTAATAGATGTTTGTGATATTTTTCTCTTAAATCATTTAAATTAAGCATCTCCATCAAGGTGGGAGAGAGACTTATTGTAAGTTTAAATGGAATATTAGCTTTTTCTAAAGATTTAAAAACTTTTATTAAAGGAATATATGTCTCGGTTAAGGCCTCGAAAAGCCATCTTTCTTCCATAAAGTTTTCAAAGTCGGGATGGTGAATATAAGGCAGATGAGCATGTAATAAAAATAAAATTTTCCCCTTTTTACTCTTCATAATTTCAATCTCTTCCAAAATTGATACCGTTAGATTTTCTTTTGTTTATAAACATTTTTTCACTACTCCCAGCATGTTTTTCTACACCCCAAAGTCTAAGCCCTTTTTTTTTGTTTTCTTTTATGACTTTTTCCTCTATGACTTTTTCCTCTTTTAACAAAAACCATTCTTCTTTATCTGAACTTTTCAAGGAAGAAGAAGGTGTTGTAATTTCATTAGATTCTATTAATGCAGTAAACTCTTCGTTTTTATTTTCTACTCCAAGAAAAGCAGCATAAGTTGAATCATCTTGTGGAAGGGAGAAATAAATATTGTTACTTTGCTCTAATTCTAAATTTGTTTCAATAACTTCTTTTTCTTCTTCTTGATTCCCCGTTGATTTTTTTATGACTCTGATAGTAATATTAGAATTTTTTGATAATTTTTTTAGTTTTTTTCTACTTTTTTCAGAAAACTCCCAGTAAGCATAAGCCCAATGTGGATTGACAGGCATCAATTTTAGCTTATCCTTTTCATACTTTTTAGGGAGCTCTTCTGATTCATTTGATTTTGGAAGCTTTTGCAGATTTTTTGTTGATTTTGTGTATTCAGAGACCTGTCCAATCTTTTGATTTGAAGGCTCTTCTAACCTTTTAATCTCTTTTCTAACTGCCTTCAAAATCTCTTTTTTATTCATATTTCGTTTTAATTTAATCCCTAAATTTTTTGCAATAGTTCTCAATTCCTGTATTGTAGGATCATCAGCCTTAAAAGTACTTAACAATTTTTTATCCGATTCTTTTACTTTCATCGAGCACCTCCAATACTCAAATTCATAAAAACCTTCGTGAAAGCCCTATCCCACTTTTAGCCTCAAAAACTTACCTCAAAATTTTTTTATTTCTAATGAGTCTATTAAATTTAATTTTAATATTTAACCATTTAGAATAATTGTATCATAAGAAAATTAAACAATAGAAAATTGAATTTTATTAGAACTAAAAAGAAATTAAATATTGACAAAAGAGACTCCTTGTGATATTATATATTTTGAACAGTGAAGAAGCGGAGCGTAGCGCAGTTGGGAGCGCGCCGGTCTTGGGCACCGGAGGTCGCTGGTTCAAGCCCAGTCGCTCCGACCATCAATAATTTTAATGCGGCCGTAGCTCAATTGGTAGAGTATTGGCCTTCCAAGCCAAGGGTTGCGGGTTCGACTCCCGTCGGCCGCTCCAGCGCCTGTAGCTCAAGGGATAGAGCATTGGATTTCTAATCCAAGGGTTGAGGGTTCGAATCCCCCCAGGCGCACCACATTGCTGGTGGCTGTAGTTCAGTGGAAGAACGCCTGACTGTGACTCAGGATGTCGTGGGTTCAAATCCCACCAGCCACCCCAGCCCTAAGAATCCTAATTTTAGGATTCTTTTTTATTTTCTCCATTATATACATACACCTCAGTACCTAGAGCTGCCAAAAAGTCTATAACTTCAACATCGAAGTTGAACATCCTTATACATCCATGAGATATCCTTTTGCCTATTTCCCATGGCTTTGTTGTACCATGAATACCGTATTGAGGGTTTGAGAGTTGTAACCATCTTGTTCCCATTCCATTCATTAGAGACCCAGGAGGTATATATTCATCGTACCAATACAATGCAGGGTCTTTCTCTTTGTATGAAAGGCGATAGTACCCCGGCGGTGTGTAATCACTCATACCCACGGCAACTATATAAGTTTTCAACAACTGATCATGAAAATATAGATACATCTTATTTTGAGTAAGATTTATTTCTAAGCGTAAAGGACTTTCTTCGTACCTAACTTTTCCTATCTTTAAAGCTTGGCCTGGATATATTAAAGAAGGATCCTTTAGATCATTCATGTTAACTAAATCTCCAGGAAGAACGTTGTATTTCTCAGCAATTCTGTATAAACTCTCACCTTTTTGTACGATATGGTACCCATATATTTCATGCCTTTGCTTTGGTTTTAAAACATTCTCGGTAGCAACAAGTTGTGCCAATTTCAAAAAGGTAACTTTTCGCTCAAAAAGTATTCCATATCTATTTCTAAAAGCAAAAACAGCATCATGAAACCCATCTTCTAAGTTATCCAACAATCTTAAGAACTCATTCGGATCTTCAAAAACAGTATTTTCTACCTGTACTTTCACCAATTCCAAATCTTCTTCTGGATAATAATTCAAATAATATTGATACCCCTTTTCTACAACAGAGGTTGTTATTTCAACTTCAATATTTGGAGCAAATAAACCTTTTTCTAAAAAACTTGCAAAAAACTGTGAAATATATTCCCCTTCTTTATCTATAGAGGATACTAAGAATGAATAATTATCACCTTTCAAAGCGTTTAAATTAACGTAGAAAGTGAAATAGCCGTTTTCTTTTTCATACAAAGTTAACTTTTTTCTATCTCCCCCATCATATATATACACATTTGGTTTTTGCATACTATTTACATAACTTTCTAAATTCATTTTCACAATGTTTTGAGTTTGATCATATTCAACGGGATATAGATGAAAATAATTTTCAGAAAAAATTACTGAAAATAAAGTCACAAATATTACCAGCGATAATCCTTTTATGATTTTTCTCAAGTCGATGTTCCTCCTTACTAGTAAAAATAGTTACCTCATTTTCCTCTTTTTCGAACCCTATATCTTTTCTTGAAACGTCGTTTAGAATTATCATGTCCATATTTTTTTCTTTTAATTTTTTCATGGCATTCTCTTTTAAATTCTCCGTTTCTGCAGCGAATCCAACAAGTATTTGACCATCTCTCTTTCTTCTTCCTAACTCTTTTATTATATCAGGATTTTTTTCAATTTCTAGACTAATTATCTTATCTTTTTTCAACTTTTGGTCTGAATAGTTTTTTATTCTTAAATCACTTACTGCCGCTGTCATAATTATTATATCACTATCTTCAAAATGTTCTAATACCTTTTGTCTTAATTCTTCTGCACTTTCTATCCTTACGATTTTGTTTATAGTTGTGGGTGGTTCTAAGTTGGTGGGTCCAGATATTAACGTAACGTCAGCTCCTCTGTTTGCAAATTCTCTGGCTAATTCGTAACCCATTCTTCCACTGGACCTGTTTGACAAAAACCTTACAGGATCAATTCTTTCAACCGTGGGCCCAGCTGTTACTAAAACTCTCTTATTCATGAAATCCTTTTTGGAAAGTAGGTATTCACTATATTCTAATATTTCACTATTATACGGATACCTTCCTTTACCAATTTCTCCGTCTGCTAAGTGACCTTCTTCAGGTTCTACTACAGTCCAACTATTTTGTTTCAATATTTCTAAATTTCTTTTATTAACAGGATTTTCATACATCCTAACGTTCATTGTAGGAACAATTATTTTAGAAGTTTTCGAATATGCTAAAGCGGTACAAGAAAGTAGATCATCGGCAATACCATGTGATATTTTTGCTATTATATTTGCGGTCGCAGGAGCAACGATAAGCAGTTCTGCCCACCTAGAAAGCTCTGTGTGGGGAATCCAACCGCCTTTAACATCGAAAGTTTCGTAGTAAACTTCACAGTTACCCACTGCGGAAAAAATCTGATCGGATACCCATTTTTGGGCATTTTTTGTCATGATAACTTTAGGATTAGATCCAATTTGTCTCATTTTAGAAATTAGATCTACCGCTTTATAGATGGCGATTCCACTCGTTACACCAAGTAAAATGTTTTTTCCTTTCAAGTAAGGATACACAGAGAATTCACCTTCTTGGATTAATATCCAACGTATTTGAGAAATCTAATGCTCTTTTTAACCTTTTAATGCTTTCATTTTTCCCTAAAATAATTAAAGATTCGTACAAACCGGGAGTTACTAACCTTCCTAAAAGAGAGCCTCTTATTGTCTGAAAAACATTTTTTCTACTAGCGATATTTAGAGCAGCTATCTCTTTTAAAGTATTTTCTACATTTGCAAGATTGTATTCATCCATCTCAGAGAATTTTTTCATAGTTACATCGAGTATTTCTTTAAACCAGGGTTTTTTCATGTATTTTTCGATAAATTCTTCTTCGTATTCGAATTCTTCAACAAAAAAATTTTTGGAAAATTCATAGAGTTGTTTTAATGTTTGAACTTTAGCTCTGGAAATTTCTATTATTTTTTTCACGAACGAATCCTCACCGTATAATTTGACGTTTGTATATTTAGCCCAATCATCAAAACTTTTGTGTATTTCTTCTATAGGATCGTTTCTCAAATGCACTTCATTTGTCCATAGAAGTTTAGTGTAATCAAAGATGGAAGGATTTTTTGAAACCTTTTTTAGATCAAATTCCTGATACTTTTCTGTATAATCAAATATTTGTTCATTAGCATTCCATCCTAACAAACTTAAGTAATTTAATATAGCTTTGGAAAGATATCCTTCCTTCCTAAAATAAGTTATAGAAACCTCTCCGTGTCTTTTAGACAAAGGAGATTTATCTTCACCTAAAATCAAAGGCAAATGGGCAAATTTTGGAAGTTCAAAAGATAGAGCATTATATATTAAAATTTGTTTGGGTGTATTAGAGATGTGATCTTCTCCCCTTATAACATGACTTATTTTCATAAGATAATCGTCTATCACGACTGTGAAATTGTAAACTGGAATTCCGTTTGATCTTAGAATAACAAAATCATTTATATTGATGGTATCGAATTGTATATTTCCTCTAATTTCGTCCAAAAAGGATATTTTTTTATCTTTATCAACCTTAAACTTTACAACCACTGAATACTCGTTGTTGTTCTTATATTTGCCAGGGAGATTATTACCTTCAAAAATTACTTCATCACCTTTACTAACCGAAAAATAAGCTTTTTCTTCATTTAGGAGTTGTTCTATATAACGTTTATATATGTTTAACCTTTCACTTTGCCTATATGGCCCATATTCACCAGGTTTATCCACACCTTCATCGTAATCCAAACCAATCCATTTCATTTCTTCTAAAATCGCGTCTTCGTACTCTTTTTTTGAACGTTCAACATCGGTATCCTCAATTCTTAGAATAAACTTCCCATTATTTTTCTTGGCAAAGTACCAATTAAACAAGGCTGTTCTCAACCCCCCCACGTGTAAATGACCCGTGGGACTTGGAGCAAATCTTACTCTGATCATTTATTTTTCACCTCTTCGATACTTTTCAAAACTCTTTCCAATTCATCTATAGATGGTACTTGTTTTAACTCTACTAATTTTCTGTTATCTAGAAACTTACCTTCTATCAAGACTTCGGTTATTCTATCAGTCCACCCACCGGAATTTTTCATTAACAATATCGGTTTTTTGTACGAATAAGCCCCCAAAATTTCTATAGCTGTGCCAATTTCTCCCCCTATACTTACAACCACATCAACATTTTTTATTAAAACAAAAGAGCGCATATTAAGACCAAGTCCAGTTTTTATAGAAAAATCTAGATAATCGTTCCCTTCCTCTTGCCAAGGTAAAAAACCGATAACATATCCTCCCCTATTTTTTACAGCCTTTGAAACTAATTGCATTATTCCATCACGTCCACCGTTCACTAAAACCCAATTATTCTCTGCTATAATTCTACCGACATCATTACATAGTGAATTTAAAGATTTTACTGGTTCTTTAAAGATGTTACCTGAATATCCAATAACCCCGATGTTCAAATCGATCACCAACCCAAATAATTTTCTTTGACTTTCGTATCATTTAAAACCTCTTGTGGAATACCGTTGGCTATTACCTCACCTTTGTGTAACACATAAAGTTCGTCAACTACCTGAGCAATTTCATCAACACTGTGATCCGTAACAATTATCGAAATCCCGGTTTTCGCAAGTTTTCTAATTATCTCTTGTATATCTTTAACGGTTATGGGGTCAATACCAACAAAAGGCTCGTCTAAAAGGATTACTTTTGGATCCGTTATCAAGGTTCTAGCAAATTCTAATTTTCTCTTTTCTCCACCTGATAAAGAATAAGACTTTTGATGCATTAAATTATCTAATCCAAACTCTTCCATTATAACCTTAATTTTTTGATCTGCATCTTCAATCTTAAGAAGATCGGCAATCATTTTAAGATTATCTTTAACAGATAAGTTTCTGAAAACAGATGGTTCTTGAGGCAGATAAGCCAATCCATTTAAAGCCCTTTTGTGTATAGGTAGATGGGTTATATTTTTGCTATCAAGAAGAACATTCCCCGAATTGGGAACGACTAGACCCAAAATTATTTTAAAAAGGGTTGTTTTCCCTGCACCATTTGGCCCAAGTAATCCCGTAATTAAACCGGATTTTGATCGAAATTGAACATTATCCAACACAACCTTTTTTCCATATTTTTTATTAATGTTTATACAATCAACAATAACCTTTTCCATATTATTTAATTTTTATTTTCATTCAAATATTGAATAATTTTATCGGTCAAATCTAATTCTGGATCGTAATAAACTACACCAAGTTCATTTAAAATCAAATCGTACCCATTTTCCTTTGCATACTGAGCTATCTTCACTGTTACTTCCGAAGCAATATTTGCCATTTTCTGCTGATACTCATTTTGCAATTCCTGTTGATATTGATTTACACGAGTTTGTAATTGTTGAAGATTTTGTTGCAGTACTTCCTGTGATGCTCCTGAACTCTGTAAATCCTTGAATTGTTGCTCCATTTCGTTAATTTTGCCTTGATAATAATTTAGATCGATTTGGTACCTGGCTTCCAAATCTTTCCATTTATAATAACTTTCTACTGTCTTTTCAAAATTTACATAACCAATTTTTAGATATGTACCCGTTTGGGAAAAAGATATAACCACAACCAAAATGGCGAACACCATAACAGAAACAACTTTTTTTGTTGTATTACTCACAACATACACCTCCATAAAATTTTGAAATTTATAATGGTTTATTAAAAATTCTTTGTTTCTTGGCTTCAAAAAGTATAATTCCAGCACTAACAGATACATTTAAAGACTCAACGTTGTTAAGCATAGGTATGCTTATTAATTGATCACAATGGTTTTTAACGTTTTTTCGAATGCCGTTTCCTTCATTTCCAAAAACCAGACATATATTTCCTTGCCAATCGATTTCATAATAAGGTTTGCCCTCAACATCTGCTCCATAAACCCAAACATTTTCCTTCTTTAATGTTTCTATTGTATTGGAAAGATTGGTTGCTTTAATTATTGGTATCTTAAATATTTGACCAGAAGAAACTTTTATAACAACAGGGGTAACTTCAACGGCGTTATCTGTTGGTATTATAATGGCGTCAACCCCCGCAGCTACCGAAGTTCTTACAATAGCACCAAAATTATGCGGATCTTGTATTTGATCTAAGATCACTAGAAATAGGTTTTCCTTCCCTTCTATAATATCCAAATTTTCATATTTAAAATCATTTCCAATATCAATGATAATACCCTGATGCTTGTTTGTTAAAGCCATCTTTTCCAATACTTCGTTGGAAGAAAAGCTATATGAATATCCCAAATTTGCAACATCTTCTACAATTTTTTTTAAAGACCCTCTTTCCGTTTTGGAACTACTGAAAAAAATATGTTTTACAGGATAACGTGTCTCTATGATCTCTTTTAATATGTTTTTTCCGTATAGATACAATTATCGATCACTCCTAATAATTCATTGATTCTTGAGTAACTTTTAGTCAAAAAAAGGTATCCAATAACTGCTTCAAATCCCGTAGATTTCCTATAATCGTTGTCATTGCCTCTTTTCTTAGCACCATTTGAATTTTCCGCACGTTTGTAATACTGCATTTCTGTCGGAGTTAAATAGTCATACACCATATCAACAAACTTAGAATGAGCTTTTGCACTTAAGAAATCTTTTGTCTTTTCATAAAGATCTCTTGTCTTTATCCTTCCATCCTCCAACAATTTAACCTTGTAGATCAAACCTATCACAGCATCTCCAATGTAGGAAAAGTTCTCGATTGGTATTTCACGAAGATCCGCAAGTCGGAGATTCATAATTTCCTCGAATTCTTTCATACACTTACTATCTCCCTTTTATACAATTCCAAAATCATATCTACACACTTTTCAATAGAATAATTATTTTTCACAAAAATTTTAGCTTTTTCTTTTAATCCTTCGTATGATGATGAATCTCTCAATAGTTTCAGTACTTCATGAGAAAAATCATCTTCATTTAAATCTTTGATCATAATTCCACCTGCATCTTCTTGAGAAAGTATATCATAAACACCTAATTTACCCAAAGCGACTACCGGCGTACCCGCAGCCATCGATTCTAGAATAACTAATCCCTGTGTTTCAGTGTACGAAGCAAAAATAAATAAATAAGCTTGTTTGTAGGCATCTATTACCTTTTCTCTTGGTTGTGAACCTGTAAAAATAACATTATCAGCTATGTTTAGCTCCTTAGCTAACTCTTCTAATGCTTCTTTTTCAGGTCCTCCACCAACAATAACAAATTTTAACTTTGTTTCCTCAAAAAGTACTTTTTTAAACGCCTTCAAAAGAAAACTTATGTTCTTTTCTTTCCCCAACCTACCTACAAATAGAAGAATTCTGTCACCTTCTTCTATTTGTGGGTATTCTTTTCTCAAATCCCAGTTAATAGGTTTATCAAAAGAAGCTAGGTCTATCCCAGTTGGAATGGTCACAATATGTTCGGAAGGTACACCATATTCAACGAGCCTCTCCTTTATATTGTCGGTAGGAGCAATTATTTTATCCGTTTTTAAACACCAATTTTTTATAAGCTTTTGAACAAATTCAGGATGTGGTCTAACTATGGGTGGTAGATAGTGCAAATAGTAGTCATACATGGTATGGTGAGTCGCTACGTGTTTTAACTTTAACATGCGTGAAACAATTCTTGCAAGAATCCCCATAGAAAAAGGATCATGAGAATGTATTATGTCTAAGCTTAACTCTTTAATTTTAAAAATTTCTGGAGAAAAAGGTAGTGCAATCCTCTGCTCTTTCTCAAAGAAAAACTTAACAGCAGGAAATTCAAAGATTTTATCATCGTTTCTTTTATAATCAAATTTATATTTTGGAACAAATAGATATACATTGTGCCCTCGGTTTTCCATTTCATCCTTATAGAGTTTTATAGCTGTAGCAACTCCATTTTTCTGTGGTAAATAAGTATCGGAAAACATTCCTATATTCAATTGCATTTCCCCCTTATAAAATTCATACATGTATTATTATAACAAAAATTCACTATTTTTTGAGGTTGAGTTTTTAAAGATGATATAATAATAAATGAACTGTTATACTTTGAAGAGGTGTTTTTTTATGAGAATAAAAGTACTTAATCCTGAAGTGGTAATGAAAATAGCGGCAGGAGAGGTTGTATCTGGGCCAAGCTCAGTAGTTAAAGAATTGGTAGAAAATTCTTTAGATGCCCAAGCAGATAATATCACCGTTGAAATACTTGATGGCGGGAAATCGTTAATCAGAGTTGATGATAACGGCATTGGAATGACAGAAGAGGAATTAGAATTATCTATACTTCCTCATGCCACAAGCAAAATTTCTTCAATAGAAGATCTTTATCAACTAAAAACATTTGGTTTTAGAGGTGAGGCACTCTCTTCCATTTCAAGAGTTTCTAGAATGAAAATAACCTCTAAACCACCTGAAAAAGAAGTTGGAACAATGTTAGATATATTAGCCGGAAAAATAATAGAAAAAAAGAGAGTTAATTCATCAGATGGAACCAAAATAGAGATTATGGATCTTTTTTTCAACATCCCTGCACGCCGAAAATTTCTTAAAAGTGATTCTGCAGAAGGAAGATACGTGACAGAGGTTATAGAAAAGTTTGCTTTCACCAACAACATTAACTTAACATATATTAGAGACAATAAAGAAATCTACAAATTTTCTTCAGATATGGATCTAATTACAAAATGTTTAAAGATATATCCTGAGTTAAAAAGAGATGATATCATAGAAATCGAACACAATGATTCATTGTGCAAAATATCTGGAATTATTTCACAACCAAAAGTTGGAAGAAATAACAGAACCGCCCAACACTTTTTTGTAAACAACAGATACATTAAGGCAGCTTCACTCTACTCCGTTTTAGAAAAAGGTTATGGAGAGATGCTAGAAAAATCGGTTCATCCTTATGGAATAATATTCATAGAAATATCACCGGATATGGTAGATGTAAATGTCCATCCTCAAAAATTGGAAGTAAAATTTACCGACGAACAAAGGGTAGCCTCTTTACTTAAAAAAGTTGTAAGAGAGGCACTTAAAGAAAACACTCACTACACGATGGAATTCATAAGTAGTAACGATACCCTCGATGTAAATAACAGAACTTCTTCATTTTCTGTTCAAAATTTATACAACAAGAAGGAGAATTCACAAAAAGTCGAATTTTTAAAAAACAAGACAAAATCAGATTATCTTCAAAATATGGACGAATTTTTCAATAGCTCTGAAATAGAAGATCTCCAAGAACCTAATACCCATTTTGATAATAATTATAAACTTTATGAACCATCAAAAACCTTTGATTTTAAAGGTTTTGAATATCAAAAGAATCAGGCGTTTACCCCTGTTAAGAAAATTGATTCTGTTGAAAAATTAAGAATTTTGGGCATAGTTGCTGAAAGGTATCTAGTCGTTGAAGGGGAAGACAAATTACTCTTAGTAGATTTTCATGCCGCACATGAACGTTATATATACGAAATTTTAAAGGAAAACCTATACGAAAATGGCGGACTTACTTCTGACCTTCTACTTACTCCGCTTAAGATATCTTTAGACGAAGTAAGAAGAGGGATAATTTTAGATAACAAAGATCACCTAGAAAAATTGGGTATAAAATTGGAAGAAGAAGATAAAGAAATTATTTTGAAGGGCCTCCCTTCCCTTTTGAAGATTGACGACGCTGAAAGATTGATATTTGAGATAGCCGATGAACTAAGAATATCAAATTTTGATCAACAATCAAACATACTTGATAAAAGCTTAGCTACTATGGCGTGTAGAGCGGCTGTAAAAACTAAGGATAACCCTACAGGAATGGAGACACTTTTAAACAACATTTTTGAAAAAAAATTATTAACCTGTCCACATGGTAGGCCAATAATGCTCCAAATCACATTTAAAACCATAGATAAATACTTTGAAAGAATTTAAAAGGGGTGCAGTTTTTTTCTTACACCCCTTTTTGTTTGTTTACTTAACTTGATCTAATTCTATCAATCTCTCCTCAGAAGTGTAAACTTCTATAGTTCCCAAGTGAGCAATGTATTCACGTAAAGCATCCGCATCTCTAAAGTATGTATCGTAACCAGGTTTACCTTCAAGCATAGTGTAACCGTCTCCGCCTGCAGCTACATAGTTGTTGGTGACAACTTTATAGGTTTTATTCAAATCTATAGGTTTACCGTTTATTTTTACGTTTGTAGCTTTTCCACCTTTTATTTCTGCCGTTAGCCCTGCAACATGTAACTTAGCTCCCTGGCCATCAGGAATTGTAGCAGCATAATTCAAAACATCCATTATATCTTTCCCAGTCACTTCTAAAACGTACAATGTATTTCCAAAAGGTAAAACAGTCAAAATGTCTCTGTAGGTTATCTCTCCTGTCTCAATTGAGGCTCTTATTCCACCACCGTTCATTAAAGCAACATCGGCACCGGTTTTCCAAATCATGCCATCTGTTATAAGGTTACTCAGATTCGTTTCATCACTTCTAACATGCGCACGTTCTCCATCGAGAAATACTTTTGTTACTCCAACAACCTCATTCAAAGCTTCCGATCCAAGTTGATAAAAAGCATCTGCAAACATTTTTATGAAAGGATCTTCAGGGGTATCAGCTGTGAGTGGAATTACTTCTCCACTCCAATCTACTATCCTACCACCATCAATCCATAAATCTATCCTTCCAATATTCTCTGCGTTGCCTCCAGTTTGTGCTACTATAACATTATTAATTACTGCAGGTGTTTCTAACAAGGTGTGAGAATGTCCGTCTATTATAATATCAATTCCCGATACATTTTCAGCCAACTCATCCGAAGTAGTGAACTCAACAGACAAGTTAGGCCTTCCACCATCTGCATGATAACCTAAGTGCCCGAGAACTATAACAATATCAGCTTTTTCTTGGACAATTGGAAGATATTTCATTAAAGTCTCTTCTGCATCAATAATTGTATTCTCACCTAAATAAATTGGTTCTAAGACATTCGTTTGTTCTGTAACAAGGCCAATTATTCCAACAGAGAATTCCCCGTAATCTTTTATGACATACGGTTCAAAAACCGGTCCTCCACGTTTTTCACTGACAAAATTTGCCCCTAAGAACGGAAATTGCGCAACTTTATACTGTTTCTCAAGGACTTCAAAAGGTTTGTCAAATTCATGATTGCCCAAAACCATAGCATCCAAACCCATGTAATGTAACACCAAAAAGTCGGGAACTGCATCCAACTGATCAGATTCCGGAATCCCTGTGTTTACATCTCCAGCATGTAGAAAAAGTACTTCTCCGCCTTCTTTAGCCACTTCTTCTCTTGCTTGGTTTATCAGGGTAGCTGCCCTGGCAAATCCTCCACCATCATCCGTTCCCCACACATGTCCATGGGTATCGTTCATGTGAAAAATTACCAAATGGTTAGGCCCAGCAAATACCGATAAAGCCAAAATCATAACTACTAAAACACCTAAGACTCTTTTCATTTTGTTCCCCTCCTCGTATAATATGTATGGATATGAAACTTAAAAATGGTACTAAAAATCTGTCTTTTGATCTTTTTTATTATTTCTTTTTTTATTATTTTTTTTGTAAAGAGATACCCTAATGCTAAAATAGTAGCAGGATGATTAGCGAGGGAAGATCCCCTTCCCCCCTGCAAGGCCTTTTGGCCGTTGCCTAAAAAGCTTGTTTCCTGACTTAGCAGTCAACTTGCTAACCGATTACTGCATCACCTTTGATTAGGCCATCAGCAAGGCTATTTTTCATTGGTGGATGCTCATAGAGCGCGAGGTTGCCTTTGGCTGCTAAGATTAGGGCATCTCTTTCTTTCATCCTTTATCTTTATTCGAAAGGTGGTGAAATAACTATGAATTACGACGTTTTATCCACTTTGTTCGTCGGTGTCGATGTGAGTTCTCTAACTAATACAGTTTGTGCAATTGATTTTCAAAACAACAAACTTCTTGATTTTGATACTAAAAATAACAGAATAGGTGCTGAATACATCGCTGAGGCTATCTCCAATTGCCTTGTTTCTAACAATCTTGATTATGTCGTTATCGCTTTGGAAGCTACTTCTTTTTACAGTACTCACATAGCCAATTTCTTGTCAACCAATAAGAAACTTTTGCCTTTTAAACCTCTTGTGTATCAGCTTAATCCAAAAACTACAGCCAATTACAAAAAGACTTTTGTCGATATCGATAAAACAGATCATTTGGACGCTTACGTCATAGCCGATTTCGCTAGATGTGGTAAGATTTCTTCTTCCCCTTGGCGTGGTTCTCAGTTTTTGGCTTTACAAAGGCTTACACGCCATAGGTTCCATTTAGTTCAAACACTCGTCTCTGAAAAGAATTGGATGCTTTCCAACATTTATCTGAAATTCAGTGAATTGGCTGTGAATGAAGACAGCCTCACGGCAGATAAGGATAAGCCCTTTTCCGATATATATGGTGCTACATCTTGTGCTGTTTTGACTGAGTTCTACTCTTTGGATGAGATAGTTTACAAATCTATCAATGATTTAACTCAGTTCGTTATTGAAAAAAGTAAAAACAGATTCAAAGATCCCACCCGTGTTGCAACACTTCTTAAACAAGCAGCCAAGAATTCGTACAGATTGGACAAAATGGCTTATGAACCTTTGAATATCGCTATCTCTTCTTCCTTAAACGTAATAAAAGCCTTGGAAAAAGAAATAGAAACCGTTGATAAGGCTATTGAAAAAACGGTAAAAGGGCTTAATCCCATAGAATATCAATCACTCATCTCTGTCAAGGGTATCGGTCCTGTTATCTCCTCTGGTATCATCAGTGAGATAGGTACGATAGCTTCCTTTCGATCTCATGATAAGTTGGCCAAATTTGCAGGACTGACTTGGAGAAAACGTCAATCAGGGAATTATTCCTCTGATGAGACAGAAATGACTAAAACAGGTAATCCGTATCTTCGATACTATTTTATTGAAGCTGCTAGCTCCGTTAAAAATTATATCCCTGAGTTCGAAGAGTATTACTGGAAAAAATACTACGAGGTTACCACTCATCAACACAAAAGAGCCCTCGCGCTCACGGCTCGTAAGTTGGTTCGCATGATTTTTGCATTGCTGAGCAAAAATCGAATCTATTCGAATTACTAAGTTGAATAGATACAATTGAATCTTTTTGTGTTTTCAAGCCTATTTTGTGTTTTTTTAAAAGTATGGGTATTGTCAGTTACGCCAATTTTTAACATTTTTTTTGATTTTTACCTCTTGACATATCACTGATTAGCTTTTGAATGGTTTTCTATAGTGTCTTCTATGATAATTTGATGATACAATATAAGCATAAACAACTATTTTCTTTAAAAAATGAATAGGTATTAGAACGCTTGTACTTTCCTTCAATATCCTAGCTTAATTTTAAAAAAAGTTGATAGTGCACGCGGAATTAAATATAATTAGAAGTTCGATATGAAGGATTATCATTATAATACAAAACGAAATAAGTTGCAAATTCGATTATGAGTAATGAGAAGCGATTAGGAGGAATTATTTTAAACCATTTAATAAAAGCTTTATTTTTTGTAGTTTTTCTTAACTTTTCAACATGTACTTATAAATTCCAGCCCCCGAATTTTTTATCAATATAGCATTTTCTATGTTAAATATGTGGAAAAATTGATTTCAGCCACACATTAATTGAGACCAATAACTCAGCTTCGCCTAAATATTAAATCTTCTTTGTTCACATCAAGATGATGTGCAATTTTTGCACACTTAACAACGAAAGAATAATAAATTGATTTTTTGCGATTTTGCTCAACCAAACTTTCATAGTTAGATTGCCCTTTAGCTATTACAATATCAACTTCATCGTAGATGTTTTTGAAAGATTGACTAACGAAGCTTAAATCGGTTCCTAAATATTTAGACCCACTATCAAAAGGAATAGAAACCTCCTTTAAAAAAATTTGGTCAGCATCTTTTTTAGTTGCACATTTATAAACTGGACGAGATTTCAAAGCAGAATGAACGATCAGGTTGGGGTTTAATTCTTTCATTACCTTTATAAACAACTTATCAAAAACTATTTCCCCGGCATAATTATGAATAAAAAGCAAAAAATGGGCATTTTCCAATTCTTTTTTGAATTTTTCTAAATCGTTTATTGCTACTGCCTTTGTATTAAAAAAATTTTGGATTTCTATCTCTAACTCACCAAAGGAATTACCCGAATTGTGGCAAAAAAGCTCACCCATCAGTGATAATTTAAATGCACTATAAAGAGGATCTTTGCTAGAAAAACAAAAATCCAACAGATCATCGTAGACCTCTAAAAAAAGTTGATTTAAGTCAGCTTTTTCTGTATGAAAGTAATCATTTTCACCAAAAGCATCATAAAAAGAATCATAAAATGTTTTTACTAAATTATAAGATGTATTGGAAGGAGAGACATCACCTAATGTTTTTAGAATGACTCTTTTGTAATTATCAAAAATATTATCAGATGACTCCGAAGAACTAGCATTAATTTTAGTCATTAACTCAGAAGAATGATTTAAAAGGCAATTAATACATTCATAATCTACATTCATCTCTGTTCACCCCATGAACTTCCAAAATTCCTATCAGATTACTTTAATTTTATCATTGTTAAATTAATTTAGTATTAGTTTTGCTTAGAATTTTGTTAAGAAAAATTTGTCCATAAAAATTGTTACTTCTCTTTCTTGACATTAAAACATTAAATCATTATAATATATTCGATAGTTTTAAATCCAAATATTGAGTTTATATTTGTTATATCTATCTTTTAAATAGGTTGTTCAATTTTTCTATCAAAGAAAAACGATCTTTTCTTTAGCCAACCATTTAATTTAATAAGATTTGGAGGTGAAGAAGTGAAAAGAACATATCAACCATCTAGAATAAAGAGAAAAAGAACTCACGGCTTTTTAGCTAGAAAAAGAACATCAAGTGGAAGAAATGTTTTAAGAAGAAGAAGAGCAAAAGGCAGAGCACGTTTAACAGTATAATGGAAAAACAAACTTTCAAGAAAAAAGAACGTTTACGATTAAAAAGGAATTTCAAAAACGTTTTTGAAAAGGGCGGGCGTTTAATTGACAATAATTTTGTTATTATATACGTTCGAAATACTATGGATTACAACAGAATCGCTATAATTGTAAATAAAAAATTTGGCAACTCGGTCGCAAGAAACTCAATTAAAAGATTGATAAGGGAGATATATAGAACCAATAAAACTTTTTTCCCAATAGGGTACGATTTCCTATTCATTCCAAGAAAGGAATTATCGAAAAATTTTAAAAGAATAGATTATTTCCAAATGAAAGGTCAGATTTTAAATTTGGTGAGGAAGATAAAAGAATGAAAAAACTTATTCTCAAGATGATAGATTTTTATAGAAAACATATATCCCCCGCAACCCCTCCCAAATGTATATATCAACCGACCTGTTCTTCTTATACCTACGAAGCGGTAGAAAAGTTCGGGGTATTTAAAGGTTTGTATTTGGGATTTAGACGATTTATCAGATGTAACCCATTACACAAAGGGGGCTATGACCCTGTCCCCGAAGAGTTTCGTTTTTTTGTTCATAAGAAAGTAAAAAACAAACAACACAGAAGGAGTGTGTGACTTGAAAAAAGGATTATTTTTTTTGACGCTACTAATATTTTTGAATATTATTGCTTTTGCAATACCTGAGATAACAGTATCAGAGAGTTCATTAAATCAAGAAATTAGCATTGAAATGAAATTGTATAGGCTGAAGTTAGACCAAAATGGACATATTTTAAATTTCGAACTCTTCGATAGCAGAACTAAAAAATATAATTTAGTTTATGAGTATACGGGAGATAGCTACGATATTTTAGATGCTCAAACTATGACGGAGATTTTACCAAGTAACTATAATATAAGACTGGCGGAAGATCAAACCTATGTTGAAATAATTTACTTCTTCCCCAACGGAGGACAGAAAATTTATAAGTTTTACAACGATCCAAACTATCATTTTGATGTTCAATTTAAAAATTTGAATGGATACGTTGTTTTACCTAGCATATCCTTTTCTTCTGGAATAAGATACACCGACAATGTCTTTGTTTCATACATCGACAGATCCGTTTTAACAGGTGAAACCTTAGATTCCGCACTAGCCATCTATACCCCGGGAGAGATCGAATCCTCTCAAAACCAATACTTATTCCCATTAAATTATTCGGACCAAAAAGTAATCTCATACTTAGGTCCAACCAAAAAAATTTTTATAAAAGAAACGTTTGACGGCATAGAAGAAGGAAATACTTACTCTACTATAATCGATTTAATGCAGGATTTAGGTAAATTTGGGCCTTTTTCTAACATTTTCTATTGGTTCGTAAGCTTTTTTTGGTGGTTATTTAAAGTAACGGATAATTTCGGTTGGGCTATAATACTTTTTACCCTGATAGTAAATGCAATATTATTCCCTGTATATGGGAGACAAAAGAAATCCATGATCGAAATGAAGCAGTTACAACCCGAGCTTGACAAAATAAGGAAAAAATATAAGAACCCTCAAAAACAGCAAGAAGAAACTCTGAAATTGTACAAGGAAAAAGGTGTTAACCCTGCTGGAGGATGCTTAACTTCTTTGATTCCTTTGCCAATTATGATCATACTGTGGCAAGTAATCTATTATTTTGAAGGCAGTTACGCATACAACCCCAGATTCCTTTTGTGGACAGATCTTTCTCTAGGTGGTTTCCAATCTAATTTTTTCTTACTATTAATTGCGATAATTGCTTCTTTAATAAATGCTCTTTTAATGTCACAAGATGCCAGAAACGCGTGGACCTCTGTAATTATGTCAGTTGTATTTCCTTTCATTTTAATAGGATTACCCGTAGGAGTATTCATTTATTATTCAATGAATACTATTATACAAACCTTCTTGACATTTGTATACAATAGGATTTATAACGTCAAAGGTATTACGATTAGACAACTAGTTGGTTTGGGTCCGAAGCCTATCAGGAGGTGAAATGATAATTGCTTAAATTACAAGGTACGACAAAATTTGAAGGAACTGATTTAGAATCGGTTTTAGAAAAAGCAAAAGCAAATTTTAAAGCCTCATGTATCGATGAGATTTCTTATAAGGTTATTCAAGAACCTTCCAAGGGATTTATTTTTGGAATAGGTAAAAAGCCCCTTATTATCGAAGCTCATCCTAATGAAAAATATCTTATCAATAAAGTAAAAAATTTCTTGAAAAATATACTTTCCTATTTTGAGGAAGATGTTGATATCAATATAAATTATTATAATAAGACATTGAAAATCTTTTTAGAAGGGGAAAACTTAGGTAAAGTAATAGGAAAACAAGGGCGGAACCTTGGAGCTCTACAGCATTTAACCATGATTTACGTCAATAGAATGACAGACACCAAATGTGATGTTAAGTTGGATGTAGGAGATTATAGAAGAAATAGGAAAAAAAACCTAGAACTAATAGCTGACAATGCTGCTAAAAAGGCAATAATGACAAATGAAAAGGTAGAATTAGCTCCTATGTTTTCTTTTGAAAGGAAAATAATTCATAAGTACATAAATTATAATTATCCAAGATTACACACCGTCTCTATGGGGTTAGAACCTTATAGAAAAGTAGTAATTTACCCTTCGAAGAACGGTCATAATTAATCAAAATTACTTACATTTATATCTATATCTATATTAAAATGTAGACACTTTACCAATAAGACCATTTTCAAAAAATAAATAATGATTTTAAAAGGGAACAGGATTGGAGGAGAAGTAATTGAAAACCGTTTACCAATATCAAGAGCAAACTCTTTCCATAATCAGTAGAGAAAATCTTCCTGATATTGGTATTTTAGGTGGTATAGAAATCGAGCACATTATAAAGAAAATAAAAGATAATATTAAAATAACAACTGAGGTAGCAGGACCAGGAGGAAGGGTTGCTACTTATTTGAATGATTATTTTCATCTCAAACCATCGATATTTGATTTTTTAAGTTGTGATGAATATATTGAATTAATACTTAAAATATTTCAATCAAAAGAAATTCCTATTATTTGGATGGACAAGCCTGGAGGAAATACAAGAAAAGTTAGAAATATAGAAGAAGATAAAGAATACTTTGATTATCGTGATGCTAATTTAAAAGTAGAACCAGAATTCATTACCGAATACCTGTACAACATCAAAAATCTTTTTATAGTTTACAAATCCTGGAACAAAAAGATAATTGATTTAACTAAGGTAAAAAGAAGAATATTTGTTGATATACGGGATTTATATCTGGATGAAATTGATAAATTTACATGTGATTATCTTTTTTTGAGCTCTAAAAAGGATTATAGAGAATTAAAAGAAAAAATCAGCAATTTAAAAGTTGATAATAAGATAATTATAACGAAAGATGTGATATCTTTTGATGCAAAAATATACGAAGTTAAAGTTAAAGAAAAAAAGTACTTTGAAGAGGCGGTATCAGCTTTTGAAGCTAATTTTATGAGTAGTATCATAAAAGGTTACACATTGAAATCAGCTTTTGATAGTTCTTTTAATATTTACAATCATGTTCTTGAATGTGGAACAATCCCCACAGAAAAATTGTGATTAAATCCTTTCCTTAAATCAAATTGCTTTATATTAAAATTACTAAATTTAATCGGATAGAAGATTGATAAAGGTTTATCTATCTCCTACCCGATATTTATTTCTGGCAGCCCCACAGGGAATCGAACCCTGACTCTTGGACTGAGAATCCAATGGACTAGCCGTTATCCTATGGGGCCATTGGTATCGTCTCATTTTTCGAATCCTTAGTAATTATATCAACTATCAATGACCTTGTCAATAGGTTTGAGACTTAAAAGGCACTTCTAATATTCCTGCATAATATTTTCTATCATCTTTTTTCTAGCAGGATGTTTTAACTTCCTAATAGATTTGGACTCTATCTGCCTTATTCTTTCTCTTGTCACGTTAAAAAATTCTCCAACTTCTTCAAGCGTTTTTTGTTTCCCATCTACGAAGCCGTATCTCATTTTTAATATCATGGCTTCTTTAGGTGAAAGCGTATCAATGATCATTTCCATTTTTTGACGAATAATCATCTTTCTCCCTTCTTCATCGGGGGTAGGTGAATCAGAATCAATAAAATCGAGTACCTCGGTTTCACCTTCCGCATCTACATCGTTAGAAATTGGTGCATTTAAGGAGAATATGTTCTTGGCACTAATTAATACCTCTTTCATCTTATCTACCGGCTTGTCCATCAAAGCAGAAAGTTCTTCTAAATCAGGCACTTCACCATTTTCTTGAACATATTTATTTACCACCCTATTCATTCTATTTATCGTTTCTACCAAATGAACTGGGATTCTTACAGTCCTTCCTTGATCAGCAATCGCTCTTGTTATAGCCTGGCGTATCCACCAATAAGAATAAGTAGAGAATTTGTAACCCTTTTTCCAATCAAACTTAGCAACAGCTTTCATTAAACCAATATTTCCTTCTTGTATGAGATCCAAAAAGCCTAATCCATGGCCAACATACCTTTTTGCAATACTAATGACTAATCTAAGATTAGCTTTTATAAGTTCCTCTCTGGCTCTTTTATCCCCCATCTGCGCCCTTCTTGCTAGCTTTCTTTCTCTTGAAGGAGTTAATAATTTGCTCTTACTAATCTCTTTCAAATATATTTTAATCGGATCCTGCAACGAAATATTATCACACATCTCGACTTCAACATCGGAAAAATCTTCGAAAATCTCTTCGTATTCTTCAGAATCTTTAAACTCTTCGTTGACTTCTAACTCTTTTTCTTCATCCTCTTCACAGAAATTACCTGAAGAGCCGTCTACTACTGAAATATTAGATTTTTTTAATTCATTGTAAAACGTTATTAAAAATTCTAACGTAAAATCCTCACGCATTTGGCTAGGTATAGATTCATCAATTTCTTCAAAGGTTACTGTGCTCTTATCTTTAGCTAGCTTTTTTTTGATTTTTCTTAATATTTCATTAGTGAGTACATTAGGACTCTTTTTAATAGTTAAAGATAAAGAATATTTTTTCATGTTTGAGCTTTTATCGATTTGTGAAAAATCTCGACTTTTCGATTCAAGGTCCACACTTTTGTCATTTTCTATCATAAAAACTCACCTTCTATTAAAAAATTAGAATAAAAAAATGAAGAAATTATATGATAAAATCATAGAGAAGCTTTTAAAAAAGTAGCCTAATTTAAAACAAATAGTTATTTCTCTGTTAAATATTATAGCTTGACAATATTAAATGAATATGAAAAAACAATTAATATACATAAATGTAATAATTTTTTTGGAAACTTTATAAGTCGTTGAAATTAGAACAATAATTCGTGCTATAATAATTATCGATGGTTTCTTGAACTTTGGAATTTTCGTTACTAACATGGATTTTCAATCATAAGTTCCTTAAAAAA
Organism: Petrotoga olearia DSM 13574; assembly: GCF_002895525.1. GTDB lineage: Bacteria > Thermotogota > Thermotogae > Petrotogales > Petrotogaceae > Petrotoga > Petrotoga olearia. Next base: position 235,883 of record NZ_AZRL01000012.1, on the reverse strand, counting down.
TAAAAAGGAGGTTTCCTTGTGCCAATATTAACTTTCAAAGGTGGCGTGCATCCGCCCGAGAAAAAACATTTTACAAAAGATAAGCCTTTTGAAAAACTGCCTTTACCCGATTTTGTATACCTATTCACAACTAACCATCTTGGAGCACCCGCAAAGCCAATCGTAAAAGAAGGAGACCAAGTGAAAACAGGGCAATTGGTAGCAGAGGCCACTGGTAGTATTTCAGCAAATATACATTCTTCTGTTACCGGAGAAGTTGTTGGGATTGAATCATTTATAAATGTCTCTACAGGAAGAAAGGATAACGCAATAGTTATAAAAAGATCTTCGGAAGATGTTTGGGAGTATATTGAACACAATGAGAATTTTAAAAAGTTCCCTAAGGAAGAAGTAATCAACATTGTTAAAAAAGCTGGTATTGTGGGGTTAGGCGGAGCAATGTTCCCATCTCATGTAAAATTAAGTGTGCCCGAAAATAAAAAAGTAGAGTATTTAATAATCAATGGGGCAGAATGTGAACCATACATAACTGTCGATGATATGATGATGAGAGAATATACAGAAGAAATCATAAAAGGAATAAAAATTATAGAATACGTAGTTAATCCACAAAAAATTTATGTAGGTATCGAAGAAAACAAACCTGAAGCAATAAAAATTATGGAAAACGCTTTAAAAAAAGAAAATATCGAGGTTGCAATTTTAAAAACAAAATATCCTCAGGGTGCTGAAAAACAATTAATCCAAGCTATCACTAAAAGAGAAGTCCCTTCAGGAGGGTTACCTATAGATGCAGGCGTATTAGTTTTTAACGTTTCCACTACTTATGCAATTTATGATGCAGTAATCAACGGGAAACCTTTAGTCGAACGTGGGATCACTTTGAGCGGGGGAGTTAAAAAACCTGGTAACTATTGGTTCCGAATTGGGACTAAGGTTTCAGACCTCTTAAATCATGTAGAACTTGTCGAAGAGGAAAAGATCGACAGAATAATCTACGGAGGTCCAATGATGGGACTACCTTTACCCAATGTTGATTTACCAACATTTAAGGGAAATAATGCAATAACCGTTTTAACAAAAGAAGAGTTACCACAAAAACATGAATATCCATGCATTAGATGCGCCTCATGTGTTAAAGCATGCCCTATAGGACTTCAACCTTATTATCTAAAAAAACTTGCTGATGCTAGGAAAAACGACATAGCACAAGAAAATGGAATTATGGATTGTATAGAATGTGGCGCTTGTTCGTATATTTGCCCATCAAATATAGAGCTAGTTAAAACATTCAAGACAACAAAAAAGGTTATAAAAGCCATTCAAAGAAGGAGGGTTTGAGTTGAAACTTAGCACTGAAGCGGCACCCCATTTTCGAACTACCAATACCACCCGAAAAATTATGATCGATGTTTTGATATCATTGATACCTGCTGTTATTGTTTCAACATGGATCTTTGGTTTTCGAGCCCTTTTTATCATGTTATTTTCTATGGTTTTTGCTGAAATGTTGGATTTTTCCATTGTTCGTTTCTTAAGGAAGCAAAAAGATCATATCCCCGATTTTTCCGCATCTGTTACAGGATTACTCTTGGGAATGAACCTTTCTTTAGCAGTAAACTGGTGGCAAATTATGCTGGGAGTGATAGTTGCGATAATCTTAGCAAAACAAGTTTTTGGGGGTTTAGGTCAAAACTTTTTTAATCCCGCATTGGTTGGAAGAGCCTTTATGGTGATATCTTTCCCAACCGCTATGACTACATGGTATGTACCTTTTTATTACCAGAACCCAGATATTATTACTTCTGCATCCCCTTTAGGAATAATTTCCCAGGAAGGTATGAACACAGTACTCCAAAATTATACTTATTGGGATATGTTCATAGGTAGAATTCCCGGTTCTATCGGAGAAGTTAGTGCTTTAGCTTTAATTATTGGCTTCATATATCTAGTCGTAAAAGGTAGAATTAAATTGATGATCCCCGTATCCTATATAGGAACGGTCTTAATTTTTAGCTCTATCTTTTATATGGTTGATCCTACTAAATTTGGAACCCCTTTGTTCCATCTTTTAGCAGGGGGCTTGATCTTAGGTGCTTTGTTCATGGCGACGGATATGGTTACTTCTCCAATGTCTGTAAACGGCCAGCTTGTTTTTGGTATGGGAGCTGGTATTTTGACCATGATCATAAGATTCTTTGGCAGTTATCCTGAAGGTGTTTCTTTTTCAATCCTTATCATGAACGCTTTTGTCCCTTTGATAGATGATTGGCTAAAACCAAAAATATATGGAACATCCAAAAGCGAGAAAAAACATGCAAAAATAGGTTTAATTTTAGCCGTTATTATTATTGCTGTTGGACTGTTAGTACCTATTGTGTACAATTCTACGAATTCAACGACAGTACAATATGAATTCAATAATACATTATCCGCAATAGAAGAAGTGTTAAAAGATGCAAATACGGGCGAATATTTAGTTTCTAATATTCCTACCAACGAAGAACAGTTACAAAATTATATATGGCAAGAATCTCAAAATGGAGTTTTATACGTAAGTCAAAAAAACGCAAAAGTCTATTCCCCAGTTTATAAGTTTGCTGAAAATAACAATGAAATTTATGTCATGACAGTTTCTGGAGTGGGTTATAGAGGTGACGTAGTTAGCGTTATTTCTTTTATCAAAAAAGATGATGGTCAAATTGTTTTGAATAAAATAGAAGTAATAGATTATTCGCAAGAAACTCCAGGACTAGGGGACAAAATCGCCGAAGAATCTGTAAAAGAAAGATTTAGCTTGATCCCAGAATCTGGTTTAAATTCAGGTGTACAAGTTGATAAAGACGCCGGCGTGACTGTCTCGGCTAATTCGATAGATGCTTACAAAGAACAAGGTGTAATAAAAACTAGTGATGTAATGACAGGTGCAACAATTACTCCTAGAGCGGTCGCCGATTCTATTAATGCAGCTGTAGAATTTTTAAAAGAGGAAGGGGTGATGTGAAAAGATGGCTGATTTAAAAAACTTTACTAACGGTTTAATAAAAAACAACCCCGTTTTTGCTCAGGTGTATAGAACAACCAAAGGGGAGATAAAACATGCGTGAATATTTAAAAACAGGTTTAATTTTAGCCGCTTTTATGGTTGCTGCCGGCCTTTTAGTATCTGTTGTGTACAATTTTGTCAATCCGATGATAGCACAATCCGAATTCAATAATACATTATCCGCAATAGAAGAAGTGTTAAAAGATGCAAATACGGGCGAATATTTAGTTTCTAATATTCCTACCAACGAAGAACAGTTACAAAATTATATATGGCAAGAATCTCAAAATGGAGTTTTATACGTAAGTCAAAAAAACGCAAAAGTCTATTCCCCAGTTTATAAGTTTGCTGAAAATAACAATGAAATTTATGTCATGACAGTTTCTGGAGTGGGTTATGGAGGAGATGTAGTTAGCGTTATTTCGTTTATCAAAAAAGATGATGGTCAACTTGCTTTGAATAAAATAGAAGTAATAAATTATTCCCAGGAAACTCCAGGACTGGGAGCCCGAATTTCTGAAGAATCTGTGAAAAAAAGATTTAGCTTGATCCCAGAATCTGGTTTAAATTCAGGTGTACAAGTTGATAAAGACGCCGGCGTGACTGTCTCGGCTAATTCGATAGATGCTTACAAAGAACAAGGTGTAATAAAAACTAGTGATGTAATGACAGGTGCAACAATTACTCCTAGAGCGGTCGCCGATTCTATTAATGCAGCTGTAGAATTTTTAAAAGAGGAAGGGGTGATGTGAAAAGATGGCTGATTTAAAAAATTTTACTAACGGTTTAATAAAAAACAATCCCGTCTTTGTTCAGGTGTTAGGAATGTGCCCTACTTTAGCTACAACCACAAGCGCACAGAATGGTTTAGGTATGGGAATAGCCACCTTATCGGTCTTAACGATGTCAAACATCGTCATTTCTTTAATCAGAAAAATAGTTCCCAAAAAGATAAGAATACCTATTTATATTGTGGTTATAGCTTCTTTTGTAACAATGATAGATCTCATAATGCACGGACTAACATACGAATTATGGCAGACTTTGGGAATATTTATACCTTTGATAGTTGTGAACTGTATCATAATGGGAAGGGCAGAATCTTTTGCATCAAAAAACGGGGTCTTAGATTCCATATTTGATGCCTTGGGAATCGGTTTAGGTTTTACAGGCGCCCTTGTATTATTGGGATCGGTAAGAGAATTATTGGGTAACGGAACAATATTTGGTTTCCCCATTTGGGGGGAAGCATTTAATTTATACCTTTTCATACTTCCACCTGGTGCATTCATAACTTTAGGACTTTTACTTGGAATGTTCAATTCGATAGGTATAAGCAGAGAGAACAAAAAGAAGAAGGCAGGTGCTAAAAAATGAATCTTATCCTTCTGTTTATTTCAGCCGCTTTAGTTAACAATATTATTTTAACTAGATTTTTGGGTATTTGCCCTTTTTTAGGAGTTTCTAGAAGCAAGAGTTCTGCTGTTGGAATGTCTATCGCAGTAATTTTTGTCATGACGATAGCCGGAGTAATAACTTGGCTCTTAAATCAGATACTAATAATGCTTGGAGTAGAATTTTTAAGAACGATCGTGTTTATTCTTGTAATTGCTGTACTTGTTCAATTTGTTGAGTTTTTTATTAAAAAATCAAGCCCAGCCCTTTACGAAGCTTTGGGAATATACTTACCCCTTATAACAACTAACTGTGCAATATTGGGGATCGCATTGTTAAACATACAAACTAATTACACCTTTATCGAAAGTTTGGTAAACTCTTTTGCCTCTGGATTGGGGTTTTCGCTGGCATTAATAATATTTTCTTCAATAAGAGAAAAAATGCAACTAAACAACGTTCCAAAAGCTTTCCAAGGTACTGCTTTAGCACTAATGACAGCCGGACTTCTGTCCATGGCTTTTATGGGATTTTCAGGTTTAGTAAAATTATAAAAAAGAGGGAATTATCCCTCTTTCATTTTTTTCATTTTTTGTATATGTAAAATTCATCAATTACTTCATCAATTGGTGTGTATTGGTTCGGGAAAAGAGGATTATCAACCCTTGCCACTGCTTTTACTGTAACCTTGATTGAATCTTCGTAAACATCAAAAATAACGTAGTGAAGTTTTCCAAGAACTTGCTTTACATGCCAGGGTAATGGAACAGTTCCATGATTTGTATTTAGTTTAGCCCCTCCCCCACCACTGGTAATAAACATAATTCCATCCTTAAAATACCTTTCGTAAGCGTGTATATGCCCGTTTATTACAACATCAACACCGTACTTTTCAAATATAGGCAGCCAATTTTTTGTGTTGAAATGACCGTTTGGAAGGTTTTCTTCCATGTTGCCATACTCCGTAGCTGTCGTCCAAAAAGGATGATGAAAAGCCACGAAGATAAACTTTTTATCTTGATTGTTTTTAAGATCTTCTTCCAACCATCTCATTTGTTTTTCATATAGATTTGAAGATTCCAATATATTAGAATCTAAGATAACGAAGTGTGAGTTAGCGTAATCAAAAGAGTACCATCTCTTGGAATAATCTCCACTCCCCTTTGGAAGCTCAAACGCCCTGTAATAAAGTTGGCTGTTTCTCTCGTGATTACCTAAAACCATGTAATAGGGAATTTGAGAACTTAAAGGATATGCAGATTCAAAAAATTTACTCCAACTCTTCTCTGATGTGCCTTCTTCCGTGTGATCTCCTGGTTTAAGAATAAATGCTGTATTTAGATCAGAATCCTCTACAATTCTATTAACAACGTAAGCGTGTCTTTCGTCATAGATTTGGGTATCTCCATAAACTATAAATCGAAAAGTATCAATATCTTCATCTAAAGGCTTGGTTTTAAAAGCCTTTTTTTCAGTTTTAACATCATTTAAAGTATAGGTATCTTCAACATTTACCACATATTCATAAGAAGAATTAGGTTGTAAGCCAGAAAGTTCAATATAATGGTATTCTAAAGGAAATTGGTTTTGTATTTCTAATATCCTAGCTTCACTGTCTGAATCATAAACTTCTACAGTTGATCTAGCAGGAACAGCCATCCTGAATTTAATAATCACACCATCTTCCTCTTTATCAGTGAGAAAAGGCTTGTAAAAAAAGTAATTTTCAGGAACTTGAACAAAAAGATCTTCTGACCCTAAAAGAGAGACAGGTTCGGTTTTCAAACTTCCAAAATCTACCTTAACTTTGAAATCTTCATAGTCTTCATCGTAGGGAAAATAAAATTCTACTTTTCCTTTTTCATCAACAAGTTGGACATCTTGAATCGTTCCCAATTTATCTTCTAGAACAACCCTCATACCCTCAGCTGATTTTTCATTGTTCAATATTATATTTTTTTCTATTGTTGTATAATCAATACCGAATTTATCGTAATATTTTTTTTCTATTTCGCTAACACTTTCACCAACAGTTATTATTCTGCTGAATTCAAGAACATCCTCAGGCTCAAGGGTAAAAAATGAGATACTTGTGGTCATCTCATCGTTCGCTATAACTCTCTGAAATGTTTGATCATAAACCGGAAAATATCCAAAGCTTCCATAATCTTGCTGAAGAACTAATACATAGTTATTTAAAATCTTTGATTTTATAAAAAAAGGAAATGTATCAGAGTAATCTATTATTTCATTCAATTGGATTCTTTTTCTAATTCCTGTTTTATTAGTTATCATAGTACTCAATAAGATATTTTTCTCTTGTAAGGTATAAGTATTTACCACTTTGAAGTCGTTTTGATCATAAATGAAAGAGATTGAATCTTCTGAAGTTTCTATAACGCTGTTTTGGAAATCTACGCCAGAAATCAGAATCTTGTGATTTGTGAAAAGGCTTTGGACCGCTTCATTACTTTTAAAAAAGGTAATATATCCATTTTCTTTGGAAATCCCCGTTGTCAAATAGTTGTTAGATAATATGTAATTATCCTGGTAAGATGAAATTCCATCAGCTGAAAAAAAGAGTAAAGAAAAAACAACAAAAAGAGTTACAATCATATGCTTTTTCACAAAATTTCCCCCTTTCGGTGTTTTTCACTTTTAATTATATCATATTAGAAAAACCCTTCCGTGTGATATAATATTTGCTGAATTACGTTTATCTAAACATAAAAACATTTCTAAAGTTTTTCTGCGGAGGTGAAGTCATGGCAAAGAAAAGTTCTTATGCGAAGGAAGCAGAAGAGAAAATGGAAAAAACCATCGAACATTTTGAGGACGAATTAAAAAAAGTAAGAACTGGAAGACCTACTACCGCTATTTTTGAGGATATAAAAGTGGATTACTACGGTGTGCCAACTCCCATCAACCAAGTCGCAACCTTAACTGTTGGAGAAGAAAGAACCGTTGTGATCACCCCATGGGATAAAAAGATGCTTGAACCCATAGAAAAAGCAATAAACGCTTCTAATTTTGGTTTTCACGCTATAAATGATGGTAACGTAGTAAGGGTATCTTTTCCAAATCCCACTATTGAAGAAAGAAGAAAATTGGTAAAAGCTGTAAAAGAGATGCTAGAAGAAACAAAAGTGGCTTTACGAAACATAAGAAGAGACGATATAAAAAAGGTTAAAGAAACAAAGAACGACGGCTCTTTAAGTGAGGATGAAGCAAAAAAAATTGAAGACGAAATCCAAGATATCTTGAAAGAAAAAGAAGAAGAAGCAGAAAAAATATTCCAAAGAAAAGAAAAAGAGATCATGGAGTCATAAAGGTGGAAAATAAAATATGAAACTTCCGAAGGTACCTACTCATGTTGGTATAATTATGGATGGAAACGGAAGATGGGCAACTAAAAGTGGATTTGATAGAAACTATGGACACCAAAAGGGTGCTGAAACTGCTCAAAAGGTTATTGAGTGGTCTAAAGAATTTGGAATTAATTATCTTACCTTATACACCTTTTCAGAAGAAAATTGGAAAAGGCCACAAAATGAAATAGAATTTTTATTCGAATTATTCATAAGATACTTTGAAAATAACCTTAAACGAATCATAGAAAATGGTGTAAATGTAAGATTTTTAGGAAGAATTAACAAACTACCAGAAAGTCTTATAAAGACTTGTAAAGAAATTGAAGACATAAGTAAAAATAATGAAGATTTCAATTTGATCCTTGCCTTGAATTACAGTGGGAGGCAAGAGATTTTAGATGCAGTTAATAAAATTTTGGAAGATAAAAAGACAACAGTTACAAAAGAAGATATTGACAACAACCTTTATTTACCGGATGTTCCCTATCCTGATTTGATAATAAGAACCGCAGGTGAGCAAAGATTAAGCAACTTCTTACTTTGGCAATCTGCTTATTCGGAACTGTACTTTACAGAAACTTTATGGCCTGATTTTTCTTATGATGATTACCTAAACGCCCTTTTAGATTATGCTAAAAGAGAAAGACGGTTTGGCGGTATAATTAGCAAGTAAGTTGTAGGTATTTTAGAAATAAAAAGATTTTCAAAAACTATATTATTCAAAGATATGGGGGAAAACTTTTGAATAAAAAAGAACTTTGGACAAGAGTATTATCAGGTGTAATTATTGGACCAATAGTTGTTTTTTCTTATCTAACATATCCCACTCTTTTAGGATTGGTTACAACTATAGTAATGTTAGCTTCCTTTGAATTGATTGAACTATTTACAAGCGATGTAAAAAACGACTTCATCAAGCTTCTGCTAACTTTTATTATAGGGACATCCAGTCTTATATATGGGTTCTCTTTGGAGGCAGAATATAGAGGAATTTTACCTTTTGAAAGTGAAGGAATATTTTTCTTAGCCTTTGTAGCGTCAGTATTTTCGATTATGCTTTTAGTTAAAGAGATAACTCACACAAAAAGGTTTATAGAATCTTCTGCATTAAGTATTATCTACGTATCTTTTTTCCTTTCAAACTTTTATTTGATTCATTTGAACTATGGACCAGGGATGGCGATTTTAGCATTAACTGCAGTATGGGCTTATGATGCTGGTGCATATTTTTTTGGATTGAGTTTCGGTAAGCATAAACTTTCTCCGCATTTTTCACCAAAAAAAAGTTGGGAGGGATTATTAGGTGGCATCTTTTTCACTTTTGCTTATATACTTATATTTGATTCCATTGGGATTTTATTTGGAGCTATTCAAAAAATAACCTTTTTGCAGGCCGTTATCTTAGCGTTGATGGTAGGTTTCTTTGATACCATTGGAGATCTAACAGAATCAATTATTAAAAGGTATTATAATGTAAAAGACTCAGGAGAAATCCTACCAGGTCATGGGGGGATGCTCGACAGAATTGATGGTCTGTTGATCGTAACCCCAATGTGGTATTTTTTGTTGAGAATACTTTGGATATAGGGGGAAAAAATGAAAAACAAAAAATTTAAGGAAGGTTTCACACTGGTTGAGGTTCTAATAGTCTTGGGGATCATTTCGATCCTCGCAAGCATCGCCATCCCATCAGTTAGAGGACTTATCAATCGAGCTAACGCAGTTAAAGTGGTAACTGAGATGCAAAACGTCCAAATTGCCGTAATGAACTATGGTATTTTTAATCCCAACTTAAGTGACTTGACATTTGAGAAACTTTTGTCTGATGAATACTTAACTTCTAAACCAGAAAATATAGAAATAGATTCGACTAACCCTTTAGAAATCAAAATACAATACACCGGTGACACCCCTTCCGCAACAGAGCTAAAAAATATTAACAACAATATACTTATAGATAATAATACCGCTTATTTAGTAGTTAAATATTAATTGGGTTAAAAAAGAAAATAGACCCTTTATAAATAAAAAGATTTTCAAAAATAAAATTTTGATTTTAAAAGGGTTACAGGGCGAAGCCCTTTTGCAGCTTTGTGCAAAATAGTTCTTTATAATTCTGAAGTAACATCCTCATTCTCATTTGCGAAGCAAATGTGTTCGGGGATCTTAAGGGGTTTACCCCGTAATGTTTGGGTGAAGGGGAGCTAAAGTAGGTTTCAGATTTTTCAAAGTCAAGTATAATTTGAAAAAATTAGGAGGAATTTAATACATGAAATACTTCACCTCTGAAGAGATCAGAGAAAAGTTTTTGCATTTTTTTGAAAAAAAAGGTCATAAAAGGCTACCTAGTTCTTCTTTGATTCCAAACGATCCCCAATTGTTGTTTACGGTGGCTGGAATGGTCCCTTTTAAACCAATATTTTGGGGAAAAGTTGAACCCACGTATACGAGAATAACCACATGTCAAAAATGTTTAAGAACAAACGATATAGAAAATGTTGGAAGAACCCCCAGACATCACACCTTTTTTGAGATGTTAGGGAACTTTTCTTTTGGGGATTACTTCAAAAAAGAGGCTATAAAATGGGCGTGGGAATTTTTAACAGAAGAATTAGAACTTCCAGCTGAAAAATTATGGGCTTCTGTGTATGAAACTGATGATGAGGCTTTTAATATCTGGAAAGATGATATCAAGATACCTGAAAATAAAATACTAAGATTTGGTAAAGAAGAAAACTGGTGGGGACCTGCAGGCCCAACAGGTCCATGTGGCCCTTGTTCAGAAATATACTTTGATACAGGGTATACCAAAGACTGTCCTGATAAAGAAAATTGCACTCCCGCATGCGATTGTGGACGATTTGTTGAGATTTGGAACATAGTTTTCACTGAATATTATTCCGATGAAAATGGAAAGCTTTCACCTTTGCCAAGAAAAAACATTGATACCGGTGCGGGTTTTGAAAGGATCTGCGCAGTGGCTCAAGGCAAATACGATAATTTTGACTCTGATCTATTCAGGGAAACAATAGAAGAAATACAACGAATCTTCGATGTAAAGTTTAGAGAAAATAAAAGCAAAGATGTATCAATAAAAGTAATAGCTGATCACTCAAGGGCGATTGCTTTTCTAATAACTGAAGGAATTATACCATCAAATGAAGGAAGAGGCTATGTTTTAAGAAGATTAATAAGAAGGGCTGTACGGCATGGAGCTTTGTTAGGAGCAAAAGAGCCTTTTTTAAACAGTATTCTTGAAAAAGTGATTAAAAAAATGAGTAATATCTATCCAGAACTTATCGAAAAAGAAGGTTTAATTAAAGATATTTCCTCTATGGAAGAAGAAAAGTTTTTTGAGACGATGGAAAAAGGTATGGAAAGGTTAAACAACATAATTCAAAACTTAAACAACGAAGCTACATTATCTGGAAAAATCGCCTTCGAACTTTACGACACATACGGGTTTCCTTTGGATCTCACAAAAGAGATATTATCCGAAAAAGGGATAGAAGTCGATGAAAAAGAATTCACAGAACTGATGAACAAACAAAGAGAGATGGCCAGAGCAGCTTCTGGTAAAGTAGAGTATGATACAGCCAAACAAATTTACAAAGAAATCGATGAATTTTTGACTCCAACAGAATTTATTGGTTATGATAAACTAAGTTCTATCGAAGAAATCCAGCTTATAATCAAAGGAGAAAGTATTGTCCAACAAGCTCAAGATGGTGACGAAATTGAACTATTTTTCTCTAAAACACCTTTTTATGCTGAAAGAGGAGGGCAAATCTCCGATAACGGTATTATCTACAATGAAACATTCGAAGCTGAAGTTATACATGTCAAACCTATAAGAAATGGGATAATATCTCACCTAGTAAAAATAAAAAAAGGTAGTATAAAAAACGGAGAAAGAGTGTTTCTAAAAGTTGATGAAAAAAAGAGAAAAGCAACAGAGAAAAACCATACCGCCACCCATCTTTTACATTCTGCATTAAGAAAAGTAATTGGAGAGCATATAAGGCAGGCCGGTTCATACGTGGCTCCGGAAAGACTAAGATTTGATTTCACACATTATGAACCTTTGACACCAGATCAAATAAAGCAAATAGAATACCTCGTAAACGAACAAATACAAAAAGCTATCCCTGTTAATATATACCTAAAAAGCTTGGAAGAAGCGAAAAATATGGATGTTATAGCCTTATTTGAAGAAAAATACGGAGAAATGGTAAGAATTGTGGAAATAGACGATTTCTCAAGAGAACTCTGTGGAGGCACACATGTTTTCAACACAGGAGAAATAGGTCTCTTCAAGATTCTGGAAGAATCTTCCATCTCTTCAGGAGTTAGAAGAATAGAAGCTATTACTGGTCTTGAAAGTCTTAACTACGTTACAGAACTGGAAAGTATCATAATTAATTTATCCAAAATGTTGGACTCATCAAGGGATCAGATACCAGATAAAATCCAAGGCATCCTAAAAACTATCAAAAATCAAGAAAAAGAAATTAAACAACTTCAATTTCAATTAGCCACAAAAAATATTGAAAGATTAGCCCAAACTCCACAAATCATTAAAGGCGAAAAGGTAGTAGTAGCTCAATTAGAAAACTTGGAAAAAGACGTTCATGCCAACACAGCCGATATCTTACTTCAAAAGTTGGGTAGAGGCGTTGTGATTCTTTTCAACAAGAATAACAACGATCAAGTGAGTTTGGTAGTCAAGGTATCTAAAGACATTTCTAAAAAATTCCACGCCGGAAATATCGCGAGAAAAATAGCCTCTTATTTAGGTGGCGGTGGCGGTGGCGGACCAACTTTCGCACAAGCCGGAGGAAAATATGTTAATAAAGTGAAAGAAGTGATAGAACACATAAATGATTTTATGGAGGTTTAATATTGCTTGGGGTTGCTTTATCTGGTGGCGGAGCTAAAGGTGCTGCCCACGTTGGAGCACTGTTAGAACTTGAAAAAATGGGAATTAAATTTGATATGGTTGTTGGTACAAGTATTGGTGCACTTGTAGGTGCTGGGTATGCCGTTTTAGGGGACTCCAAATTACTATATGAATATGCCTTAAGGTTACAAAAAGCTACTTTTATAAAAAAAGTACCTGCATCGCGCAAAATACCTCCTATTTTGACGTGCATTGGTGCAAACTTGCTACCATCAACTTTACCCTCTTTTCTTTATTTTTATATATTAAAAAAGGTATTTAAAAATATCACTTTTGAAGATTTAAAAATTAAATTCTATTGCACTGCTGTAAAAATGGAAAGTGGAAATTTGGAAATTTTTGGTGAAGGCCCTTTATTCCCAGCTTTAAAGGCTAGTATGGCTATGCCTGGTGCATTCAAGCCTGTTAAAATAAACGGTAACAAATACATAGATGGTGGATCCTTGGAAAAGCTACCTATCCTAACAGCTAAAAAAGTTGATGCAGATAAAATTATCGCTCTAAAACTTTTATCAAAAAAGATAAAATACGAGGAAATAAAAAATGCCTCTCAAGCTTTTGATAGGATGGATACAATAAGAGAAAATATATACGATAATTTAACGGAAAAGTTTGCTAACGTACTTATCGAATTGCCCACACAAGACTTTAATACTTTAGATTTCACACAAACAGAAGCGTTAATAGATACTGGGAGAAAAGCTGTTTTAGAAAGAAAAGAAGAAATCTTGGAGAAAATATCATGATTTTAGTAAGCGGAGGTTTTGGATGGCAAGGAATTAAAGCAGCTGAAAATTTGAAAGATTTAGATCTATCAAGTTACGATAAAATCATCACCAACGGTATCACAGGATTTTGTATCGCCTGTTTTCAACTCAAAAAAGAAAAGATCCTTCATCAAACTTTAAAGAGTTTAAAGCCTTACTTAAATACCATAGACAAAGATTACTTTTTTGTTGGAAACATAAAAAATTGTCTCAAACTTTCTTCAAATTTAGGAAAGTATAAATATCAATTAAAAGAAGACGCCAAATTAGATTTTCCTTTAGAAATCGAACTGATGAATTTAAAAACCGAAGAAATAACAACTAAAAAGATCAGCACCATTCAAGAAAGTTTTTTCTATTCTACCCTCTTACCTGGTATCAGGCCACCATTTCAAGGATGGTACAATACCGCTTCATTTTCAAGAACACCTTGCTACTCATTATTAAAGTATGAAGGTGAAGAAATAGAAATCTATGATTCACCATATAATTATCACAAATCTTCAACCATACAAAGATTATACAAATCCATTCAAGTTATGAGAAGCAGATACTTTTACGAATTGGTCATGGATGAAATAAAAACAAAAAATAAGGTACATTTCAAAGGATAAAAGAAGGGAAAAGGTGAAAAAACTTTACAAGGTGGAAGTTGAAGAAAGATCATCAAATAAAAGATACGAATGTCTATTACTTGTAAAAGATAAAGAAGAAATTTATGATATTCTGTCTAACCTCAATATCAGAGTTATCAACATCAATGTTGATAACTTTTATTTCAACAGTAAAAAATTCAATATTGATCAAATGATCAGCCTTGTTGATAATCTGTACCTCCTTGTAAACTCTGGGCTGACCCTCTTCGAAGCTATGGAATTTTTAGTTTTCAACGAACAGGTTGATAAGTTCATAAGAGGTGTTGTTTTTAAAGGATACTTTTTAGTAAAAAAAGGATTAGACTACAAAACCGCATTTGACTTTCCTGAAATAGATAACTACTTTAGGTATACAATAAATATCTCAAAGACAACGCTAATTTTAAGAGAAAACTTATCCAATTTAAAAGATTACTATAACAACGTCAAACTCTCCAGGTCTACCGCCGAAAAATCATTAATTTATCCACTACTAATCCTTTCATCAATTTTAGTTTTGCTTTTTCTTCTAAATTTTTGGGTTATTCCACAGTTTTCTACTCTTTTAGGATACGATATTAATCTCAACTTATCAACTTACATGTTGATAAGTTTGTTGATATTTTTCTTCTTCGGGTTGATAACTTTCTGGATAGGCAAGGGGAACGACATTATTTGGACAAAGATTCCGTTTTTAAAATTCTTGTACAAGAATTACATACTTCATGAATTCACAAGGAACGTTAACTTACTTTTAAAAAGTGGTCTCACAATATACAACGCCTTAGAAATAGTCCTTTCTAATACGAATTCACAGTATATATCATCCACTTTCTTAACAGTCTATTTGGATATAGAAAAAGGGAAAGATCTTACGGAGGTTTTTTCAAAAATCAAAGACGTTAAAGAATTTTCTTTAACAATGAGCGTCTCAAAGAGGAAAGGAAATTATAAAGAGGTATTTGACTTCTTAGAAAACTATTATTATTCAACATTTAAAAGCACTTCAGATAAAATTATGAAAATGATCGAACCTGTGCTTATAATATTTTTATCTGTAATAATTTTGAGTTTGGCATTTGAAATTTACTCCAATGTCTACTTGGGAGGGATGAATTTTGAAATGGGGAGTACATTCTAAATCCCATAAGGAAGGCTTTTTACTTATGGAAGTGCTTGTTTCTTTGGGGATCGAAATAATTTTGTTCTCTTCTGTAGTTTTTTTTACCGTATATCCGCTTCAAAAATACTTTTCATCTCTTACAGAAAGATATATAGCTTCAGAGGTGGTGTATAAAACACGAAGCGCATCCACCCATTACGGCGAAGATAACAACTTAAACGGAATCATTAGCTCTCAAATAGTACAGGGGAAATTAAAAATCGTGACTTATGACATAAGATACAGAATAGAAGACCAAAGTAGCCAAAATCTATTATGGAGTTTCGGAAAAATAGCAGGAAGGGGAGGTAGAATTGTAAACAGTGAAGGCAAAACCATATTCAACGTTGTTCCAGTCACGGGAGCACTCACCAATCCATGATCTATCTTCAAGTCTTTGGGGGAATGTTATGATTAAACTCAAATACAAAGGGAAAAAAGTATGTATAAATCATATAGATTGTTTTATTAAACCATTTGAAAATGAATTTCAACTGAGAAAAATATACTTCCAAGAAATAACTGATAAAAAAATTACTTTTAAAAAGATACATTCTTCCGATAAAGAATATTTTTTGGTAATCGATACTAGTGATTATAAAAAATCAAAAAGATCTTTATTCTTTGACACTATTATACCGGTTCAATCCATTCTTTTGAAAAAAGTGTTGGAATTCAAAGAGGGTAGATACGTTTTAGGCACAGATTTTTACAATTATGAGTTCATTAAAACCAAAGAATTCGCATTTTCGGGAATAATAGTTGACGAAAAACCTATATACTTTTTTGATAACCAAGAATTGAAGGAATTAGCAATAAAATATTTGGAGGATAAAAGAATTGTTCCTATTAGAATCTAACGTTAGAAAATTTCTGAAATACACACTAATAGCAACCATAATTTTACTTTTGGTTCTTCTAGTGATTGAAAGTTATGGCAAATATCAAGAATATCTGAATATCAAAAGGATGCAAAACAATTTAAATTATACTTACAACAACTACCTTTACAAAGTTGCCAACCAAAGAACCAATATAGTAGAATTTTTTGATTTCTTAACAGATAACGACTTTTATTTAATAGAATTCAATTACTCTTTGGCTGATGGACTATCTGCAAAAGTTGCAACCTTTATGGAACCTACTCAAAAAATAAAGAGTAAGTACTCCATATCTGAACTGACCAAAATCAATATGGGAACCAAATATTACGTTATTCTTGAAATTAAAGAACAAGGAGTCAACCAATGAAGCGCTATCTATTCATTATCCTTTTGTTGATTATAACTTTAGTGTACATAAAAAATTATGAAATTGAAGCACCGACGCTAAAATTCTCTCTCCATACCACTTCAGAAGTAGAAAGTAACTTCACATCAGAACCCTTACAAAAAGAGCTAGAAAATATTTTATCTACCGACCTTTTGTTGGAAAGTATGACTATAAAAAGAAATAACGATTCTTTTCTTGAACTAGGGGATAATTTTGATATCTCAACATCCTTTTCATACCCTAATTTTGAGTACATTTCTAAAGATGCTAGTAATAATAAATTATACATAAAAAACTCAAACATCTTCAAACCTTTAAAAATTGACTTATTAGATCTATGGTCACAAAAAGATAACCTGTCAAAATATCAAAAAGAAGGTGTAAAATTCTCAGGTTTTGTAATAGATTCAAAGGGAAGAAATACAGGGTTTGTTTATTTTTTTGATGAACTTATAAAGCTTTCCGCTGGTGATAAATTGGGAGAAGATTTAGTATTGGCAATTTTTAATGATGGAATTTTAATTCTAACTCAAGATCAAAAACTATGTGTTCTCTAGTCAATTCAAATTTCTTTAATTTTCCCATCTCCACTAATAGTATCTGCAAGAAAAATTAACTTCATGTGAATTTTTATTTACTCTTTCGTTATTTTTTATCCCTCTAAGAATATTCAAATTTCTTCAATCTCTCGCTTAAGTATAATATGGCCTAATGCAGGTCGTGTTAGATCATAATTAATTGTCATTGAAATAGGGGTAATTGTTAGGTAGTAATTATGTCTTTGAACTTGATTTGCTTTTTGTCCTGAGTTTGACAGTTACAAAAACGTAAGAATTCTAAAACAGGTATGAATAATTGAAAAAAGGCGTTTTTTGCTTTCTCTGTTTTTCAAAAGTGTCACTACATGCCTTTCTTTTCCTTTATTTATCAGTGTTTTAGTCTTACGCTTTAGCTTTGCTCCTTTCTAATCCTTTAATTTCGTCATTTTGGTCCCGTAGTTTTGGTCTCTCTATGAATTTCATATCACTAATCCATTTTTCGCCCCCGACGAGTATGAATATTTAACTTTTACAAAAACATTTCTTGCTCTATAGTCCAAATTAAAGCGGGACAAATGCTTTGGTTCGTTTGCATCATTTACATCGAATATATTTATCCCTTCTGTCCCTGCTGTTACTATTATGTTTTCTTCTACTGCGTTTTCCCCTTGCTCCAATGGTAGAACTACACAAACAGGCAGAGTGAATAATAAAATCAAAACTATTCCAAAAAACAAGTGTACTTCTTTCACCTTTCTTCCCCCTCGTATAATACGTAAGAATTCGACGTTTTTTAAACTTTCATTGATTATACCATACAAATCCTATTAAAACCACTTGCCTATTTTGATGACAATTAATTATGATCCCAAATGGATGGTAAGAATTCATTCTTCGCCTAAAAAAGTAAGTGACTTCTTGTCACAATCAGATTAGAAACATTCACAAAATCACCTCGCATTTCAAAGAATTTTTTCTTCCCAATAGTAGTATCTGCAAAAAAATCAAAAAAAAATAATTTTTCAAAAAATTAATAATCCTCTACGGGCGGTGGGCGACAAAATGGGCTGACACTATCAAAAAAGAGAAAATCCTTTAGGGGCAATAGGCATCATAAAAAAATCCTTAAGGGGTGGGGGGCGGGAATAGATAAATAATTCTTCATTTCTAAGGCTATCAAGCCTACAACATGATCATAAAGGGCTCAGCCCTATAATTGTCCGGCTTTTTATTTTTACCTACAAAATGAGAAAAAATATATTATATATTTTTATATATTTATATTAATAACATAAAACCTTATAGGCTGTCCCAAAAATTGACCCACAACTGGGTCAAAATTTGACCCAAAACTGTCCCAATTTTTAACCCACCTTTCTCAAAAATTTATCCTCTGAGGGTGGTGGGTGGGAATAGATAATAAATCTTAAAGTCAAAGCCTTTAAAAAAGTGTTCATAAGGGGCGAAGCCCCTTTGCTGATTTGTGCAAAAAGCTTTTTTAGTTTGCTGCAGTGTGCAAACCAGGTTTTAAAGATTTTGACATTGAACTTGGGGGATTTTAAGGGGCAAAATCCCTTAATGCTTAGGGATCATAAGGGGCAAAGCCCCTTTAACCTCAAGGGGCGGTGGGCGGGAATAGATAATAAATCTTAAAGTCAAAGCCTTTAAAAAAGTGTTCATAAGGGGCGAAGCCCCTTCATCCACTAAGGCCTCTCAGGCCTTTCAACAGGGATCAAAAGGGGCGAAGCCCCTTTAACCTCAAGGGGCGGTGGGCGGGAATAGATAAACAGTAAACAATTATTTACCACAATTTAAGTATTCTTACGGATACTATTAGTGGAGGTGAGAAAATGAAAGAAATAGTAGGACTAATCCCTGACCTTGTAAAAATGGTGGAAGTACCTGGCAACGGCAAAAAGAAAAAAGAAATCGTTCTAAACGCGGTAAGAGAATTCTTAAAATCCATAGGCAAATACTCACCGATCATGGACCTAATAATCTCCATACTCATCGACGGAGTAGTAGCGATACTATTCCCAAAACCAGAAAAAGCATAAAATGGTTTCTCCCCGGGGAAGTAAAGCAAGGCAAACCAGGAAACACCCCAGAAGGGGTCTAAGGAAACAAAAACACACAGGAGGTGCTAACACATGGCAATGAACTTAGAATCAAGAAAGGCAAAGATCGTCTGGATAAACTTAGTAGACGGAAAAGAAGAAAAAAAGTATAAAACCTATGATTTATTCACCGACGTAGAAGCAGACATAAAAACCGCCTTACAAGGATTAGTCTCACTCTGTGAAAACACCAACGCGGTCTATTACTTCGACGAAAGCTACGAAATAATCTAAAAAGGAGGAAATAGCAAATGAGAAGATTAAGAATGAAATTCTATGACCCAGCAGAAGGAAAAAGCAAAACCCTATCAATTGATGGAGTATTAGAAACACTAACGCAAGCAGAAATAGAACCAATAATGCAAAGCTTGATAGGTGTATTAGTACCAACAACCGCACAAGTAGACGAAGCACAAATCGTTGAAACAACGACAAATGAAGTGTTTAATCTCATTCAATAAAGAAACACACTCATGCCTCTTGACGGGGCATGAGTTTTTTTGATATTTCATTTTATGCTCATATTTAGTTTGTCTTTGATTTTCTTGAAGCAATAGAGTAAATTATCATATTCGTTAAGGAAACAAGAATTAATATATGTAGTATTATATGATATAAGTCAGGTATATACCTACTATAAGATGGTATTAATTTTATAGTATCAGCAAAATAATTTATTTTTGCTTCTGAAGGACCAAATATGGTAAAGTACCAATGTGATAAAAATTGGATTAATAACCACATAAAAAGCCAACCAGCAAGAAAATATTTTGCAATTTTATCTTTAAAAATATACCAGATAAATAAAATTAAAAATGCAATGAAAAATATACCATCATCCCTAAAAGACCTAGTAACTAAAATATGGCCATTAATACTCACTCCTACCATATCTAAAAAAAACCATAATAATAAGCATAAATTTGAAATGAAACATATTTTCTTGTTCATTTTACTCCCCTTATCTAATCGACTTATAAACTTGTATATTATTTTTAACTACTGTGAACAGTGTATTTGTCAAGTGAAAATTCCCCTATATTCTAATCCAAAATCCGTGGAATTTGAAGTAGCGGTTCCTGCCTCTACAGGTATATAATATACCTGTAAGAAAATAATAAGAAAACAAATGAGGAGGAACCGTTCAATGGAAGTATATCACAATACCAGGGTTATTGACAAGAATATCTCGCCACAAATTATGGCGGCAGCTTACCCTCATATTAACCAGAAACAAATAAATGATCTGCTGCAAGCTGCCAAAGAAGGCCTTCTTGCCTTCTCAGTAACCATTGACCTCAATGTTGTCAAGACCATGCGGATTCTTAAAAGATCCAATAAAGACCTCATTAAGTCCCGGCACAAAAATTGATATATATGGCTATTCAACTGGATATTATGCATCGCCTGTTGGAACTCCGGCAGAAATGCGTGCATTGGTACCTGGCTACTTAGAAAGGCCACATACGGTTTATGAAGCAGTGAAACCAGTAGATACACTATCTGGTCAAGCAATGCCATGGTTCGGTCAGCCAGGTTTAGGCACTCAGTATAAATTTACTCAATCCTTTGAAACCATGCTCAAGCGGGGTATAATAAGGGAGGTGGATAAATAACATGACAAAAAAAGAATTAATTCAACTTTTGGAAAAAGATAATATTCCAAATAAGTACTTATAACAGACTTCCACTAGGGCGGTGGGCGGGAATAGATAATAAGAAAATTAAAATATTAACAAATAATTAAATAATCTGGTATCATTTAGTAAGAACATCAAATATACCACATAAGAAAAGAGCTACATAAATTCTTGAAACAGATATTGAATATAAAAAAGCCAGCCTAGATAACGAAATTAATATTTGACAAATTCCACGTGATTAAATGTATTAAGTGAATGGTTTTATCATGTGAGATTCACAGAGAATAAAGATTAACATCATTTTCGTGAGAGAATTAAAAAACTATCTTTCAAAACAGGTGGTTGGAAGAAGTGAAAAAAGCAAGAATAAGCATTAGATCATATAAGATGTCCGTGAAAAAGAATTGTCAAAATTTATCGGAATATATCCAATAATTTGTCTGGGACCTGGCGCATTACTTATAGGGCTTCAGTATCCTTTAGGATAAGCTTTCGCCCATATATAATGTGCTCCATTAGTGATATACACCACCTTTTTTGTTTTCAAACACGTAGGAAACTTTCAATGGTTTGTATATTTTCCAACCAAACCGATTTCGTGTTTCAAACGTCTCATCTTTTTATGATTGATAATTATTCCATATTTTTCCTTGAAATACTCACACAGCTTAGTAGAACCTATAGTTTTTTGCTTTGAGACATACATATTGAGATGTTCCTTGATTTGCTTTAATTCTGCGATTACAAATTCATCAGGAACCTTATCGCCATTCACAGTATAGCAAAAACCTCGAATTTTTGAATTAGAACGCTTTTTCTTTGACAAAGAACTGGTATCCAAGAAGAACCTCGTTTTGTAATAATAAGTACTGGGCTTCACGTTAATCTCTAAACTTCTTAACCCACTTATAGATATTTCTGGTAGGGATGTTGTAAGTTTTACTAAGTTGAGAACAAGAAACACCTTTTTCGACATGCTCTTTAACAACGTTGGCTTTTAATTCTGGAGGGTAAGACTTCACAAAAATCACCTCTTTTGAGAATATATATTTATATCTATTTTACTACCATGACCTCAAATTTCCAAATCTGATAAGGACCACTTGTGGCGTTTTTCAATTAAAAATTGCTGCTAATTTTAATGAATTCTTCTATTTCTTCCACTTCAAAACTATTAAAAAAAGATTGATAAGTTTCCTGACAATGTATTCCCATATGATATAATATTTTTTATACCAGAAAAATAAAAGGGGGATCTTGAGTGTCAAGTTTAGGATATATTGAAAAAAATCAATGGGGATACACAGTAGAAGGAACCCCTGTGACTCTATTCACATTAAGAAACGAGAAGGGAGTTACCTTACAAGTAACAAATTTTGGAGCTACGTTGGTATCGTTGTACTTACCTGATAAAAAAGGAGAACTTGAAGATATAATTTTAGGCTTCGACACTGTTTCAGATTACGAAAAACCTAATCCACATAATCCTTTTTTCGGGGCTACAATAGGGCGACACGCAAATAGAATAAAAAACGGGCAATTCTCACTTGAAGGAAAAAATTATACCTTAGCTCAAAACGATAATTCAAACCATCTTCATGGGGGAATCAAGGGTTTTCAAAAGCAAATATTTCAAGCTACAGCTTTTACAACTGTTGAAGGACCTTCTGTTAGGTTCAAGCGTTTAAGCCATGATGGTGAAGAAGGTTATCCAGGGAACTTACGTGTAAGCGTTACCTACACTTTAACCAACGATAATGAATTAAAGATTTCATATACTGCAACTACAGATAAGACCACTATCATAAATTTGACAAATCACAGTTACTTTAATTTAGCTGGAGAAGGTAAAGGAAATATTTTTGATCACCAGTTAGAGCTATTTGCTAATCATTATACGCCCGTAGATGAAACGTTAATACCAACCGGAGAAATAAAAAGTGTCAAAGATACACCTTTTGATTTTACAGTCCCAAAAATTCTCGGTGAGGTGCTCAAAGATCTGAAAGATTCTCCATTAGAAGGAATAGATCATAATTTCGTATTAAACAAAGAAAATAGCAAAATATCTTTAGCTGCAAGGATGGTCGAACCCACAAGTGGAAGAGTGATGAAAATATACACCACCGAGCCTGGGATTCAAGTTTATACAGGCAATTTTGTTGATACTTATGGAAAAGAAGGAAAACACTACGGAAAATATTCTGGAATAGCTTTGGAAACACAACATTTTCCCAATTCTCCAAACCAGAAAAACTTTCCTTCCACAACTTTAAGGTCTTCGGAAGTGTACTCTTCAACAACAATTTACAAATTTTCTATCGTGAATTAGAGATGATTTAGAGTTCCAAAAACAGCAAAATACATTGTTTCTTGGAGGTAAAAGTATTGGATATAATCAAAACAATAACAGAGGATCTGAACATAAAAACATTTCAAGCGGAAAACACTATAGAATTATTAAATGAAGGGAACACCGTACCTTTTATCAGCAGGTATCGAAAAGAAAGAACAGGTAATTTAGATGAAGAAAAGATTAGGAGAATAGAAGAATTACTTAAATATTACCAAAACTTAGAAGACTACAAAAAGACAGTCTTAAAAAGCATTGAAGAGCAAGGTAAATTAACAGATGAACTGAAAGAAAAGATAATTAACACCAAAAAGATGACTGAATTGGAAGACCTGTATCTTCCTTACAAAAAAAGAAAGAAAACCAATGCCGACAAAGCTATAGAAGCTGGTCTTGAACCTGCAGCAAACAAAGTGTTGTTAGGTAATATCAAATCCTTAGATGAATTAGAAGAATTTGTATCTGAGGAATACGATAACATAGACAAAGTGGTAGAAGGAATTTCCTACATAATAGGTCAAACCTTTGCCCATAGCAAAGATAATCGGGAAAGTCTAAGAAAGTATTACGAAAAATTCGGCAAAATTCACTCTGAAAAAAAGAAAGAGTTTATAGAAGAAGCCACAAAGTACGACATGTATCACGAATTCACACAAGAAATTTCAAAAATCCCCAATTACAGGGTTTTAGCATTAAACAGGGGCGAAAAAGAAAAAGTTTTAAATGTGAAATTAATTATTGATGACGAGTGGCTCAATAAAGAAAAAGCTAAGTACAAAACAGGAAATGAAATCTGTGATGAAATTATATCCAAAGGTTTGAACTATGGATTCACAAACATGTTAAACCCATCAATAGAAAGAGAAATAAGACAAAATCTCACAGAAAAAGCAGAAGAAGGGGCGATAGATCTCTTTGCCAAAAATCTTAGACAATTATTACTAACTCCTCCTTTAAAAAACAAAAGGATTCTAGCAATTGATCCTGGTTTCAGAACTGGATGTAAAGTTGTGGCATTAGATGAAATGGGAAATTTTCTCTCTAACGATACGATATTTCCCGTTCCTCCACAAAACGATATCGAAAACTCCGAGAAAATTGTGATGGGTTTAATTCAAAAGCATAATATAAATCTAATAGCAATAGGAAACGGAACCGCCTCACGAGAAACTCAACAGTTCGTTGTTGACTTAATAAAGAAAAATAATTTGAATCTTAAGTACATATTCGTCGATGAATCTGGAGCTTCTGTTTATTCTGCTTCTAAGTTGGCAAAAGAAGAGTTCCCAGAATATGATGTAACTGTTCGAGGAGCTATAAGTTTAGGAAGAAGAATACAAGACCCTCTGGCGGAATTTGTAAAAATTGACCCCAAATCTATAGGTGTTGGACAGTATCAACACGATGTTAACCAAAAAAAGTTGAAGGAAAAGCTTGATGCAACCGTGGAAAGCGTAGTTAACCTCGTTGGTGTTAATTTAAACACCGCATCATATTCTTTATTGGAATACGTTTCTGGAATAACAACTACCATAGCAAAGAAAATTGTTCAATACCGCCAAAAGAATGGGCCATTCAATAAAAGAGAGGACCTCTTCAATGTAAAAGGCTTTGGAGAAAAAACTTTTGAACAAAGTGCAGGATTTTTGAGAATAATCGACGGAGAAAACCCGTTAGAAATGACTGGAATACACCCAGAAAGTTATGATGCAGCCGAAAAATTAATAAATATACTTGGTTACACGTTGGATGATCTAAAAATCAAAGAAAGGTTGGAACCATTAAAATTAAAGGTTTCGCAACTTTTAAACGACAAAGAAAATCTAAAATCAATATCTGAAGAATTAGAAATTGGAGAATATACATTGATCGATATTCTGAAGGAACTTCAAAAGCCCGGCAGAGATCCAAGGGATGAAATGCCTCAACCTCAACTTATGGATGATATTCTAAAATTTGAAGATCTAAAAGAAAGCATGAGATTATCAGGTAAAATAACTAACATTACAGATTTTGGAGCCTTTGTAGATTTGGGAATAAAAGAAAACGGTTTGATCCATAAGTCAAACCTTTCTGAAAATTTTGTTGCTCACCCTACGGATATTTTACAAATAAACGATATAGTAGAAGTTGAAATAATAAACATTGATAAATCAAGAAAAAGAATTGGCTTAAGGTTAGTGAGCATAAAAAGATAAAAACTTTAGATTTTCGCAAATAATTTTGGGCGCCCTTTTTTGTAGGCACCTTTTTTTATTTATTTTTTAATAATATCTAACTACGAAGCTTAAAATATATACCTTTATTTTTAACCAAAATCCCAAATAATCTGATAAAATATTAATAAGGATAGCGAATTAATTTTTACATTAAAGGTGATAGTGAGTGAAAACCAAGGATACAGGAAAAGTTGACATTTTAAAAACATCTATATGGAGAGCTTTGTTCGCCTTAGCGTGGCCAATCATTTTGACAAATATGATGCAAGCGATATATAATATAACTGATGCTTATTTTTTGGGAAAGTTAGGCCCTTTAGAGTTGTCTGTTCCCACTGTAGTTTGGCCCTTGATCTTTGTTTTTATATCCTTCACAACAGGATTCTCATATGCTGGAACCTCTTTGATAGCCCAATATACAGGATATGGTGATCAAAGAAGAGCTGAAAAATCTGCAGCACAAACTATTTTGGTAATGACTTTTGTGGCTTTATCCATTATGGCAATAGTGGTAATCTTTAGCAAGCAATTATTATCTCTTTTACGATTAGACGAAAATATATTCGACCTCAGTAATACGTATCTAAAAATAATGGCATTTAGTTTACCTTTCAGTTTTTTAATGCAAACGGTGGCAGGTATATTCAGAGGATGGGGAAATTCAATTATAGCCTTGAAATACAATGGTATATCCATCCTGTTGAATGTAGCGCTTGACCCTCTTTTCATTTTCCAACTCAATTTAGGAGTTTTTGGTGCTGCATTAGCAACTATGTTATCTCAAGTTATAATGTCTGTCGTATTTCTATTCGTATTATTCAAAGGTAGAGAGGGTTTTAAATTGCACTTTAAAGATTTTGTCCCAGATCCAAAACTTATAAAAAAAGTGTTAACGGTCGGCTTACCCTCTTCGATAGGAGAATCTTTCACAGCTATAGGATTTGCTATAATAATGGGGGTTATCGCACAATTTGGGCCTATTGTTATTAGCGGATATGGAATTGGAAATAGAATGAACAATTTAATAACGATGTTCGCTATGGGAATAGCCTTGGCAACAGCTACGATGACAGGCCAATATGTAGGAGCCAACAAACCTGAAAAAGCTGAGGAAACGGTTAGAAAAGCTTCTTTGGCAACTTTACTGATCGTCGGAAGCGCTTCAATGCTGATGTTTTTATTTGGTCACAATATAACAAAATTTTTCATAAACGATCCAGAAGTAATTAAAGTAGGAGAAGAGTTTTTTAGATACGTTTCTTTCTCACTTCCGTTCTTTTCATTAGTTTCTGTTTTTCTTGGTACTTTAAGAGGTACAGGACATACTTTACAATCGACCATAATAGATATGGTAAGATTGTGGGGAATAAGGGTTCCTTTAGTGTTTTTCTTAGCCCAAAATCACGGTTACATAGGCGTTTTCATCGCAATGATAATAAGCAATTTTTCTGCTGTTCTATTAGCTTTAGGATTTCTAATTTTTGGTAACTGGAAAAAACCTGTAATTGAAGAAGCTTCTCAAAGAGGTGCTTAATATAATCAACAAAGGTGGACGTTTTCATGAAAAACTTTGAGGAATTGTTGAATAAAGCAAAGTCCAAACCAACAAAGAACGTCGTTCTTGTCTGTGCAGAAGATATTGAAGCTTTGAAGGCTTTATCAAAAGCAAGTGAAGAAGGGTTTGCAAACCCTGTTTTGGTTGGAAATAAAGAAGAAATTAAAAAAAACTTTGAAATTATTGGAAAGGAATTTGACATTATAGACGCAGAAAACCCACAAGAAGCAGCCGAGAAAGGCGTTCGACTTGTTTCAAGTGGAGCTGCTGATCTGCTTATGAAAGGCAAGATAAAAACCTCTGAGTTGCTAAAAGCTGTTTTAAACAACGATTGGGGATTAAAATCAGGAAATTTGCTTTCTCATGTTGCTGTAGTAGAAACACCTTATTTGGATAGATTACTTTTGATAAGCGATGGCGGAATGATAATCCATCCTGATTTAACCCAAAAAGTTCAAATTATATACAACGCCCTTGAAGTAGCCAAAAACCTTGATATAAAAACTCCTAAAGTAGCTTTACTAGCAGCGGTCGAAGTTGTTAATCCCAATATGCCCGAAACAATAGATGCCGCCATCTTGACCCAAATGAATAAAAGAGGTCAAATAAAAGGTTGTGTTGTCGATGGTCCTCTTGCCCTTGATAACGCTATAAACGAACAAGCTGCCAAGATTAAAAATATAAACAGTGAGGTTGCAGGCAAAGCTGATATTTTGATTGTTCCAGATATCCATTCGGGGAATTTGTTAGGAAAATCTGCTGTATATTTTTCAGGAGGAAACGTGGCAGGAATTGTAGTAGGAGCAAAGGCTCCTGTAGTCTTAGTATCAAGAGCCGACAACGATCAATCGAAATTGGCAGCTCTTGCACTTGGAGTTTTAAATTCCTGAGATCTCATATAACATAAAAGAACACTGAGAAAAAGTGGCATATACTTCCTGCAAGTACTATCAAATGCCATAAAGCATGATGATATGGGATTTTTCTCCACACGTAAAATATGGTCCCGACTGTGTAAAGAATGCCTCCTATAACCAACCAAAATAGTCCCCAGAAATCCAAGTTCGAAACTAAAGGTTCCATAGCAAACACAACTAACCATCCCATGGCTATGTATAAAATTGTTGAAAGGATCCTAAACCTTTTAACGAAAAATATTTTAAAAATAATGCCTATAGCCGCCAAAACCCATACAACAAAAAATATAATCCACCCTAAACTTCCATTCAACGTAACAAGTGCAAAAGGTGTGTAAGTACCCGCTATTAAAATATAAATTGCCGAATGATCGAATATTTCAAAGAGATCTTTTATTTTTTTACGTTGAAAGCTGTGATATAGTGTTGAAGATAAATAAAGGATAATCAACGATGAACCATATATAGCCGAACTGAAAATACTCCAAGGTTGTCCGTTAATCGCTGAAAAAACTACCAATAACACCAGAGCAGCTATACTCAACAATGCTCCTATACCGTGTATAACGGCATTAGCTATTTCTTCACCAGTGGTGAATTTTTCTATGTTGTCTAAATCTTTCACCCTATTGCTCCTTTCGCATCTTTTATTTCAAGAAATTCTTCTTTTAAAATGTCCATAAATATTATATCGTATCTATTGTTTTTAAAAAACTTTGCTTGCCTTCGCCTACCTATTTCTTTAAATCCAGCTTTTTGGTAAGATCTTATGGCTCTTTTGTTGTATTCAAAAACTTCTAACATAATGTTATTCAAATTTAAAACGCTGAATCCATAATTCAACAACAATTTAATGGCTTGGGTACCATACCCTTTAGACAGATATTCTTTGTTTCCTATAAAAATTCCAAGGACAGCCGATTGATTAATTCTATTAATGTTGTGTAAACCACAATTGCCTATCAGCTCTTCTGTTTCTAAATCCACTATGGCAAATTCGACATCGTTGCCTTTTGCCATTTTTTCTAAAATGTCTTTTTCTTTAAGCAAAGAAATAATATTATCCTCTACCATCATGTTTTCTGATATTTCTGGGTCATTTAACCATTCCGTGTATTTTTCAAAATCGTCAGGATTAACTGGTGACAAAAAGCATTTTTCTCCTACTACTTTTTTAAAATATTTACCCATAATGTATATCCCCCTCTTATTCCGTTATACGATCTTTAAAATAAGTTTTAAACTAAACTCCCTCTTCCCACTGCACTCCATTCACAAATCTTTTTATTTCAAAGGGAGCTCTTCCCAGTATTTCGTATTGCCCAGTTCGCTGGTCTATCCATATTTCTCCAAAGAACATAACTTCTTCCCCAACTAAATCATAGATATCGTAATCATCAAAAAAGGCATCAAACTCTTGTTTTCTTATTCCATAGTAAAAATCTTCGTCTTCAGAGATAATTTTATAGTAATTCCATCCTTCTTCTATAACCTCTTTTACTTTGACCTTAACCCATCGTATTCTCCCTAAATCCTTTTGGGTTAAGCCATCAGATTCCACGACAAGACTTTCATCATCGTATCTTTCAAAGATCCCTTTTCTATCTTCATATGCTTGGATATAAGCTTTAACAAATATTTCTTGCTTTTTTGAAGTATCTTCATAAAACAACGGTCGGGCTAATCCATTTTTTAATATTTCTTCGTTTAGTAATACTAAGTTTCCTTCTTCATCCTCATAATATACATACGCCAAAACCCTTCCGTAATCGTCAAACTTATCCTCATCAAACTCTAAATATACGTTTCTGTTTGCAATATTTATTAGTCTATCCTTCACAAATTGGTACGACTTATAGCCGTACTCGCTAATGGGTTTACCACCGGCTTTGTTCTCTGGCGCGTCTATCCCTATCAACCTGATACTTTCAGCGTATTGGTAAGTGTTAATTGTGTCTCCATCCAATATAGAAGAAACTTTTGCTTTTTGGAGGTTTTCTATATCTGGTATTGTTATTAATTCTTGCGAATTAGCATAAACAACGCTTAATACCAATAAAAGTAACAGAAAAAATGAAGACATTTTTCTCATATGATTTTTCTCCCTCTGTAATTCAGGGCTTCCGAAACATGACTTATTTCCACATTCTTTGAATCAAAAGTGTCAGCTATAGTTCGCGAAATTCTAACTACCCTGTTTACCGATCTTGCAGTTAATTTTAAATTGATAGCTGCTTGTTTTAGAAAGCCTTCCGCTTTTTCAGTAAGAGCAGCAAATTTCTTCAGCTCTTTATTGCTAAGTTTCCCATTCAATTTATTTTGCCTTTTTATCTGTATTTGGGAAGCCTTTGAAACTCTTTCTTTAATCTTTTCTGAGCTTTCTCCATCTTCCTTGGACATGAGCTCGTCAATTTTTACCCTTGGTACATCTATTCTTATATCTATTCTATCCAATATGGGACCTGATATTTTTCTGTTGTAATTTAAGATCTGGTTCAAACTACACGTACATTCAATCTCCTTGTCCCCATAATATCCACATGGACACGGATTTTGAGAGGCTATAAGCATGAATCTGGCAGGAAAATTAGCAACGGATTTTGCTCTTGTTACCGTCACTTCTCCGTCTTCTAAAGGCTGTCTTAGGGACTCTATTACATCCGTACGGTACTCGGGAAATTCATCCATGAATAATACTCCATTGTGAGCCAAGCTTATTTCACCAGGTTTCGGAACGGCTCCTCCCCCTATTATTGAGGCCGTTGAAGCTGTGTGGTGAGGAGATCTGAAGGGTCTTTTATCGATTATCGTATTCATATATCCAGCAACTGAATAGATCATAGTTGATTCGATGATTTCTTCCCTCGTCATATCTGGTAATATTGTTGGAACCCTTTTAGCGATCATTGTTTTTCCCGAACCGGGAGATCCTCTCATTAAGACGTTGTGAAATCCACTGGCTGCTATCTCTATACCCCTTTTGGCAAAGATTTGACCTTTAATTTCACGAAAATCCAAGTTGTAAGATGGTTGTACAATATCCTCATACTTTGGAGAGTATTCATCCAAAATACCCAGCGATATATTTTCGATATCTTTTAAGCTATCTATAACGATAACTTCCTTCTTTTCTACAAATTTACTTTCCCCCTGATTTCCGCGTGGAATTATGAATTTTGCTTGTTGATTTCTTTCTTTTATGTACATCAAAAAAAGAGATATCCCAGAAACAGGTCTAACTTCTCCATTCAAACCAAGTTCACCAAATATATAGTAATCATCACTTAATTCTTTTATCTGACCAGATGCCTCCAACAAGGATACAGCAATTGGTAAGTCAAAATGTGAACCGTCTTTTCTCATAGAGGTAGGTGAAAGATTTGCAACTATCGATCCGTTAGGGATAGTAAACCCAGTATTTCTAATGGCACTGGTAACTCGTTTCTCACTTTCTAAAACAGATGTGGAAGGCATTCCTACTATTTTGAATGTCTGTTGGGTAGAACGAGAGTTTACATCGATTTCTACTAAGATATTTTCTACTTTAAAACCGTCTATGCAGCCAGTTTTTATCTTAGAATATTTCATCTTCCCCCCCTTTGGGTACGCTTTTTAATTTCAATTGCCATTATCTAATTTCTCCTTACCCAATTTTTGGGTGATAAAAATGATGATGGCAAAAGTAAAAAAAGGAATGGCGTAGGAGATATTAAAATTAATATCACCAATTACCCCCATGGAAGTTGCGATTATCATAGCTCCAATCCCAGTGGAACCAAAAGCCAACCCATTGTACATCCCTAAGATTCTCTTTGGGAGATTTTGGTTGGAGTATTTTTGAATACTTGGAAAAATGGCAGATAAACTAAAACCAACGAAAAGAAAGAAAATAAAGTGTTGAAATATCAGTAACAACGCAAGACTTATTATAAGAGAAATAGAGAAGTACAAAATGGTACCCAATTCTGTTAATTTTCTGTTTAAAAATTCCGTAATTGCCCTACCAAAGGTAAAAACTACCCAAAATAAACTTATAATTACAGATGAAAATTCTTTAGAATAGTTAAAAACATCATGGAAAAGGTTCCCACTCCATGTTATTATGCCTATTTCACTTCCAGAATAAAATAAGAATATCAACAATGATAAATAAACAAATCTTTTTCTTATTATACCTGTGGCTTCCTTAAATTTAATCGCTTCATACTTTATGTTTTGAATGGGTTTATAAATTAAAACAAAAACCCAAAGTAAAGAAATTAAAATTAAGTGAATAAAATACACAAATCTAAAATCTAAATTCATAACTAAAAATAAGCTAACTAAAAGAGGGGCTATTATACCTCCGATCCCAAAACTTGCATTTAAAAATCCAAAATTTTGGATTTTTCTATCAAGGTGAGAAAAAGCAGAAGTTAAAGTCATAAAAGTAGCACCTGTGGCTACCCCCAATAAGAAAACTGATAATACAACCATGGGAAAATTAAATGCAGTTGCAAATAAAAACAAACCCAAAATCTGAACAATAAAACCACCTGTCAAAAAATTTTTATAACCTATCTGGGCGATAAAAAAGCTACCTATAAAATTAGATAGCATCGTACCAAAGGTACTTATAAACGGTAATGAAGAAGAAATAGTTATCGAAACTGAAAATCTTTCTTGAATGGAAGTCATAAGAGGAGCAAGAGTGTTCATAACCATAGAAAATACGATCATTGAGAGGTATATGAAATTTCTGGTATTTTTTTGGGTCAACAACCTCACCTCTGTTTTAAACTTTGAGTGTATAAGTGTGCCTTTCGAGTTATCTCAGGAATTTTATACTTCGTGGAAAAATGATAAGTGAAATCTAAAGCGTTATTGAAATCCACCAAGTTGCCGGGAGATACGAATACAGGTTTTACATTATCTCTTGTTCTCAACACTATTCCTATTTTCTCATCTTTATGGTACAGAAATGTAAATTCACCCTTTTTCTTTCCCGGCTCTTCGTATTCACCAATTAATTTAGATTTAGCGATTCCTATAGTAGGTTTTTCAATAAAAAAAGATGCGTGTGTAGCTATGCCCATCCTTCTAGGATGGGCATAGCCTTGACCATCAAAAAAAACTATATCAGGTTCAATTTGAAGTTTTTCCCAAGCTTTTAAAAAGATGGGAAGCTCTCTAAAAGCTAGAAGACCGGGAATATAAGGTAAGGTAACCCTATCCACGGCATATGTTACATCGATCACCGATAATTTTTTAAAATTCATAGTAACGATCACAGCTAATCCTTCGTCTTTTTGAAAGGAAAGATCAACACCACATACTAAGTTTGGTACATCAGAAAAATGGCTTAATTTAACCTCTTTAGCTAACTGTTTCTGTATTTTGATCATATCTTTGGGAGACATATCGAAGCTATGAACGAGTTTATATTTCACCTACCTCACCTAAGGCTGTACAATAAACTTCTATACCTTGATCATTTCCTCCAACCCCCAGCCCATTACCACTTTTCCCTTTTAAGTTTATTCGACTCACTTCTAAATTTAAGATACGCGAGGTGTTATTTTTTATTTGACCTGATATTGAACTGATATTTACACTATTAGATATGATTACCGTATCAATATTATTTATCTTAACAATATATCTTTTTTTAATCAAATCTATAGTCTTTTCTAATAAGATTGAGCTACTAATATTTTCAAACTCTTTACTTTCAGGAAAGTACTCCCCTATTGACCCCAAACCGCACATCCCTAATAAACTATCAATTATTGCATGAAAAAACACGTCTCCATCCGAATGACCTGCCAATCCATAACCTTTAGGATGATTTATAACGACTCCACCCAATACCAATCTTCTATTTTCAACAAAAGGATGAACATCGTAACCAAAACCAATTTTTAACATGCTTCAACTTTTCCTCTTTGGCATTATTATGAACATGTAACTGTTGTCCTCTAAAGG
The DNA here is from genome assembly GCF_002895525.1 of Petrotoga olearia DSM 13574. GTDB lineage: Bacteria > Thermotogota > Thermotogae > Petrotogales > Petrotogaceae > Petrotoga > Petrotoga olearia. The sequence goes on along the minus strand of NZ_AZRL01000012.1, from coordinate 201,968 downwards.
CTTTAAAATGGTAGGTTTTTCCTCGTCGGATATATCAAACTCAAATTCCACAGTCTCTATTCTTTCTAATGCCTCCCTGAAATATCTTGGGGAATAGGCGATCTCAATATTTTTGCCTTCTTGCTCGACATCTATCGATTCTTTTGCTTCACCAACATCCGGAGAACTTGCATAAAACTGGATTCTTCCATCTTCAATATTTAATAAAGTATATTCCTCACTTCCGGCTGTTATAGACATCCTTTTCATAATAGCCAAAAATTCCGAGGTCTTAGCCCTGATCTTTGTTATAAAACTCTGGGGAATTATACCCAAATAATTAGGAAACTCTGCGTCTATAACGTTAAAAATCAACTGGTTATTATCTTCTTCAAAATCAAAAAGAATTTGAGAACCACTTTGGACTACTCTTATATTCTCCATTTTTGCGGAAGAGAGTATCGTTTTTAATTCATCCATACTTTTTAGGGATAATAGAAATGGTGAAAGAATATTATCATCTTCCAACTTACTTTCAGAAAGGGCTAATCTATATGAATCCGTGGCAACTAAATTCAAAAACCCTCCCTGCCTAAAGTCCCAGTAAACGGCATTTAAACTGCGCGAAAGAGAAGAAGAATCTTTTAAAGCGCAAAAAATCACCTTATCGATCATATTAGTAATAATTTTTCTATCCAATGTAATAGAGTTCCCTGTAACGTCGAAGGCCAAGGAAGGAAATTCATCAGGATCCATCGTAGGTAATCGAAATACAGAATTTCCACCTGAAATTTTCAAAACTCCATCCAAAGTGATCGTAATTATGTCAGAAGTGAGATTTGATAGTATTTCCAAAAAAATTGTCTGTTCCACCACTGTAGAAAAATCTTCATCGTTGTCTTTAACCTTCAACCATTTGTGAAAACCAGTCTGTAAATCTGTGGCATAAATATGTAACACGTCTTCTTCTACAGTTAATTTTATTCCTTTCAAAATAGGGTTAACTGTTTTTCTTGAAACAGCGTTGCTGGTTAATTGAACAGCATTTTTTAAAACCCTTGTATCTATTTCAAACGACATCGAATTTTCCTCCCTTTGGAAGAATTAGGGTTTCACTATTTTAATTTTACACTAAAAAAAGATTTAAAGCAAGAATAAATTAATTAAAAATTATTTGCTATGCTCTCTTTCTTTTAACTTCTTAGCCAAAAATGTAGCAACGTGATTTCCCTTGGTTCCTCTTCCAAAGCCAGCGTCCATGTAACTATTTATCGCCAAATCATTGGTTATCTGAGTTCCTCCAACGATGAGTAATAATTTATCTCTAACTCCTTTTTCTACAGCAATTTCATGTAGCTTTTTCATATTTTCGACATGGACATCGTTATGAGTAATAATCATAGAAGCTAAAACCGCCTGGGCTCCCACTTCTATCGCACTATCTATGATTTTTTCTGGTGGCACAGAAGTTCCTAGATAAACATAGTTTATTCCGTATTTCTCTATTCCTCCATGTTTTATATCTAGTATTTCTCTGATACCTATGTTGTGTTCATCGTTACCTATCGTTCCGGCTACTACTTTGACCTTGTGTTTACTAAAAAAGTCAAAAAGTTCTTCATCACTCATCACTTCATTCTTTTTTGGGAGTTCTAATTCATCCTTTTTAACAAAAAAAGGTACTTTTGCCTTCAATTCAAGATAAGTCCCCTCTGATGGATGTAAAACGGCTGAATGAATAACATGAATATCTTCTAATCCCATTTTTTTACATATTTCAACCGCTGCTGCTTTTGCGTACTCTTCAGATTCAGGGATTGTCATGTCAAGTTGTATCCAACCATCGTAACTCCATTCAACTTCTGGCTTTATGAGATTATTTTCTTTGTATTCTTTTATATCTCGTAATCTTTTTTCAACGTTATCACTCTCATCTAACTCATCAATAAATTGAATCTTTTCTCTGTTATGTAAGGTACAACCACCGATTAAATCGCAAGGTTTTTCTAATCCTTTAGGTAAGACGTTGTATCCAAAATGTTCACAGACAGGAGCCATATAATCTTTATCCCTTGGTACCACTGAGCCTGCTGCTATTTCTCCGTTCTTTTTTCTAACTATTCCGTCTCCTGCTCTTTCAGGATAGTATCCGTTATCTACAAACATACCATTTTCCAAGGCTTCAAAATATCCACCCATTTCTATTATTTCTTCAAGCATCAATATAGCTCGCATCTTCAATTCTCTTACTTCTTTTCTAATTTTTTCTTCATCAATTTTGAGGTATTGTTTAATATTATCTGCTGATATCAATGTATGTTTAGCTGTTTCTACACCTCTTATAGAGTTAACGTGCCAAGGCACATTTCTTCCTTCATCGGGAGTAATAGTTGATTGAATGTCTGCGGAAGTCAACCGAGAAATGAGAGTGTTTAAAACGTGTATTCTCGTTGCATCGAATAAATCGGATTCAATGTACCTTGTGTTCATTTGAGCCCTGAACTTGTAACCTTTAAATAGTTCTCTCAATGTAACGGCATAGACTAAGTTGATTCTGAACTCAGGAGAAGGTGAAACTACAGGTGGAACGGTTGATAGAGCGATATTTTCTTTTTTCATGCCTACTTTTAATGAAAATAGAGAGTTTATAGCATGTTGGACCAAAAGTTCAGGCATAACGTTTCTGGCTTTTTTAGCTGAAGCGTTGGCGTTATGGGCACCATCAATTTGAAGTATATTCGCCCAAGCCATTACTTTTTTAGCAACGGCAGCATCCACAAAAGATCTAATTGGATTAATACCTCTGTACAAAATATTGTACTGTGGATCTTGGTGAGCTCCATTAACCCCCTCTTCAGAAAATAACACAGCTATTTCAGGGCCAGCTACACCTGAAACATAACTGTGAAAGTTTATGGGCCTACCAACCTCGTCTTCAATTAAATCAAGTGCTTTTCTAGTTGCCCTCAACTGTTTTCTCGTTATTGGTATCCCACCAATACCTTCAGGAGTTCCTTCTATAAGACCGTCTATGTGGCTTTGGCCGAGTGTTCTTATGACCATTATATGGTCTGCTCCATGCCACGCAGCCATTCGCATTCTTCTAATATCTTCCTCAAATCTTCCTGAAGCGATTTCGGATGTTATCACCGTGTCTGGCTGTGGGTCTAGGTTATCAAAGTAATGAGCTGCGGGAAGAGGGAGTGAGTTTTTCAGATCCTCACTTATCTCATAGTAATTAAAATCGCTTTTTTTGGTTCCTTCAGGTAATTTTTTTCTCCAAGTCCATCCCTTTCTTCTGGGGATATAATGTTCCAAATCACTTAAAATTTCTTCTATGTTGATCTTTTCATTTGGTTGAAGTTCCACTTGTATCACCACCTCTAAAGATCTTCTCTACATCATCCCAAAGTTCCCCTTTTAGTAGTGCATCGCCAGCTTGCATTATTCCTATATTTTTTTGTTTTGCGATTTTGTAGACCACATTCCCCGCTCCTTTTGACAATAAATTTTCTTCTTCAATCTTATCAACCAGCGCTTTTGCCTGAAGAGAATTAAACCCCATTCTCAACAATACAGACCTTTCTATAGAAGGAGAGGTATGTGTTTCTGCAAGATTTACCAAAGGGTCTACTACCTTTTCAACTAATTCCCAAAAATAATTGTCTAATTCCTCATCATTCATATTTTGAAGCTTCTTTGACCTTTCCTGAAAGTCATCAGCTCTTTCTTTCATAAAGTCTCCTCCTTTACCTTTTTAATCAAGTTTATTACCGAATCCTCATCTTCTCTTATTTCTTCTGATATGAATTGAATTTCTTTTTGAGTAAAATCAGTTTTTCCAAGTCTTTTTATAAGTTGGTTTATATACGATTCTTTCAATTGAGACATTGGAATTTCAATGTAGTCTATTTGTGAAGGATCTTCAGGTATCACAATTCTTTCCCCTGGTATGTCATCTTTTATTGGATCGCCCAATATTACTTGAATCCCATTTTCTTTGGCAAAAGTGAGTTGAGCACTTGGTAACTTTCCAGCTCCTGTGTATTCTGTTTCGTTTACAACTATTATTTCATCCTCATTCATTTCCCTTGCCAAAGCAAAGGCTGCAACCAACGAAGTATTGCCAGCTGGTCCTCTTTGTAGCCCTTCGAGTTTTGCAAGTAATTCAGTCATATAGAATACTTCCCCTTGAGTTACAAGAACATACCTGTCCATATACCTCAGAACCCTTGCGGCATTTCTTGGAACATCGGATCGGTCAGGAAAAACCGCAAATGGAATCCCGAATCCAGTGTGTCCTGTAGTGAAAGATTTTCTATTGAAATCTTTATCGGAAGCCATATGTAAACCTCTTAAATCAACACTTGCACCAATAACCTTAGTTGAAAATGCCCCAGCTTTTTTTAATCCTCTAGCGGTTCCAGTTGTTAAACCTCCTCCAGCATGGGTACTAACAACGACATCGGGAAATTTCCCTGTGAATTCTTTGGTTTGATTCGCTATCTCCATACCTAACGTTTCTATTCCCGCAATACCAAAAGGTGAGTAAAGCGATGCGTTAAAAAATCCGGTTTCTTCAAGAAGAAGAAGAGTATAATAAAACAATTCAGGCCCTACACTTACTTGGACAACTTCGCTTCCATAAGCAGCACACGATCTTTCTTTTTCTAAGATTTCAGGCTGACCAACGCCTCGGGAATCAAAACATTCTTGAATTATAATAGATTTTAATCCTCTTTTAGCGGCTTGAGAAGCTACCGCGGCACCATAATTACCGCTTGTTGCTGCAATAACTCCTTCATACCCTAATTTTTTTGCCATATATACGCTTATAGAAGCCCTTCTATCTTTAAAAGAACCGGATGGGTTGGTTTGTTCATCTTTAACAAAGATCCTTGCACCTTTTCCTTTATCAGACAATTTTTTAATCAAATTGTTTATATTTTTTAATTCAACAAGGGGAGTGTTCCCAACACCTGTTTCTTTTTGAATCCTTTCAATTTCTTCAATTGAAAATCCCGACTCATTCATCATTTTTTCATAATCAAATGAGATTCCTTCTATTTCAAACCTATTGTAATCAAGTCCTACAGACTTTTTGATGATTTCTATCTGTCTTTCCATTACAGCTTTGTACGATTTATCCATTTTTTTCGAAAAATTACTGCAGTTGGCTTATTACTCTAGTAGGAAAAGAAATGCAGTAATTTTTCTTCCTCCTTTCAAGATATTTGATACCCACCGAACGGGTCAAGGAACTGGCTCTAGCATTCCAAAATTCGAAGTTAGGCTGGTTAACTCAGAGGCTTTTCGCCTCTGTCTCTAGACAGAGGCAGTTTATCCTTGTTAACTTTTAATAATTCGGGAATAGGTTCTCCAAAGTTATGCTCATATCTAGGATTAACTTTTTCCAATTTTCCTTTAACTATTCTTCCAATAGGGGTTTTAATGGTTACGATATCGCCTATTTCAGCCTTTTCATCTTCTAAAAATCCTTTTATTCTAACTTCAAACGGTACTTTTTTGGTATCTTCCGGCAAATGTGAAACTCTTTCTTCAGGATTTAAAGCAATGTAATGAATTTGAACCCAGTCGCCTTTTTTTATCTCCATAAATTCGACCTCCTTCAACGAAGTTCTGCAAGCAAAGCCCTAGGTATTGGTAAATCCGCCATAGTCAACAAACCGGAACGAGCTTCAGCTACTGATGGAATCATATTTGTAGCTATAGCAATGGTACCTTTGCCCCCTGGTATTTCAGGATTTATAGCCATTGAGATATCAGGATCCCCATGAATTGCTATATAATCTCCTGTTTGAACGTTTTCTAATTCAGGAAGTACTTGCTGAGGATGTTCAAGTTCTATCAACAGTTCGTTTTTGTAAAAAGCCTTTGCGGTATGATTACACCCTGCTACCATTCCCGGTTGAACCTTAACGTACTTAGTTTCCCTCAAAACGTTAGAAATTATAGGTTCTCTTTTTTGCTCGATACGATCAATTTCCCATCCTAAAGCCTTGGCGATCATATGTATTGACTGCTCAAACCCTATATGGCCTACTATCTTTCCACTCTTTATTCCTTGTTCAAATTCTTCAGGTGTTGTTCCAACACCCTGTGTTTCCATAACGGTTGGTCCAAAAGGAGAAAGATCATTAATCCTAGCAGCCTTAATCCTCTGAACATTCAAACATGCTCCTGTCAACGTTATAATTAGTGTATCAAGAACAAATCCTGGATTTACTCCTGTTCCTAAAACCGATACATTATGATTTTTAGCAGCCTTGTCAATTTCATTTGCCGCTTGTGGATCCTGTGAAAAAGGAAAAGCCATTTCTTCAGCAATGGTAATTACATTTTTATTTTCTTTCAAGATAGAAATGATTTGATCCTTCACCACCGAGATAAAAGAGTTGGTAGCAATTACAACAAGATCTGGGTCCGTTTCCTTAACCATTGTAATAGGGTCACTGTAAACCTTTATTCCAATTTTTCCTAATCCCAACAGCTCTCCCACATCTTTTTGGATATATTCCTTCCTAAGATCGTGGACACCAACCAATTTTAGATTTTTCTTACTTAATATATTTTTTGCTATTCCACTACCCATTGCTCCAAAACCCCAAATAGCTACTTTATACAATTTAAAAACCTCCTTGTAGTCAATTTAAAACGATGTATGAAATTTTTTTCATTATCAATTATATCTTACAACATTATGCCTCCTTTCTCAAACTAGATAATTCCCAATTAAAACGAAAAAAAAGCGTTTAACCGCTTTTAGAAGCGATTAAACGCCTTATACTCCTTTTTAGACTTCTTTTATTTACCGCCTACGCTTAAATCTCTTATCAGCATAGTAGAACCAGCCACCGGACCCAGATACTTGAAATCAGAACCTATATATTCTAAATTATTCAACAACTCTTCCAACGTTCCAGCTAACGTCATTCCTCTGAAACTTCTCACAAACTCTCCGTTTTCAATTAATCTTCCACTTATTTGAACGGAGAATCTTCCGGAAACCGGATCGGCGGTATGCATACCCATTATGTTGGTAACATATAGAGCCTTCGGAACATTCAAAATATCTTTTCTTGTCTTGTTAGCGATAAAATGGAGGTTTATCGTTCCAATGGAAGGATTTGGAGACTCTACCGAGGCGAAACTGTTACCAGTTGGTTTTGCACCTAACTTTTTTGCAGAATATATATCATGTAAAAATCCTTTTAAATTCCCTTTTTCTATAACGTTGAACCTTGAGGTATTAGTTCCTTCGTTGTCAAATGAGGCTATGATTGGTGCGGAACCATTCATAGGATCATGTAACAAGGTAACAGATGAATTGGCTACTTTTTCACCTAATTTATCTTTCAAAAAAGATTTGCCTTTGTAAACATTTTCCCCAGATAGAGGCGTTATCAATGTCCCTAAGAACATACTAGAAGCAAAAGGACTCATGACAATATCATATCTACCTGAACTTAAAACCTCTGATTTTAAACCTGACACCGCCATTTCTACAGAATCTTTTACAATGCGATCTATGTCTATAAGCCTGTAGCTTTGAGATAATTGATAGTCAAAACCAAATGACGAATCTTCTCCTTCAATTGCGGCTAAACTAATAGAACCCGCAGCATTAGTAAACAAAGCGTTTTTGTATAGACCATTTGTATTTCCAAAATGTATTCTGGTTAAAGCAACTTCGTACTCAGCACCACGAACAAATTTTATCCTTTCATCTTCACTTTTTGCTTTTTTTTCTAGTTCTTTAGCTAAATTCATAACCTCATGTAAATCCATATCCTTTGTGTCTGTATCGAAAGCCCAATCTATGTAAGTGAACTCTTCATCATTTGAGATATCGTTAGCATCATCTTTTTCTGTATATTTAATCATTTCAATTGCTTTTTCAACCGCTTGCATTATTCCTTCTTCTGTAAAAATATTAGACGACGCAGTGGCTGTTCTTCCATCAGGAGAAATAACTTTTATACCTACTGCCCCTTTTTCTCCCTCGGTTAACTGTTCTAACTTTCCATTACTAAAAGAAGCGTTCTTACTTTCAGTGGAAAACACATTTATCTGTCCTTTAAAACCTTTATTTTTTATTTCTTTCATGGATTTTTCTATAACAGATTTTACATTAGTCATTAATTGTTACCCCCTTTTACTATTCCTCCAACTATTAACTTCGGTATTCTTATAGTAGGCTGAGCATCAGAAACCGGGGCCCCTTGACCATCTTTACCACAGGTTCCAACACCATATCCCAAATCGTTACCAACCATATCTATACTTTCTAAAACTTTTAATCCATTGCCAACTAAGCTGGCTCCACGAATTGATTGTTTTATTTCACCATTTTCTATAATATAACCTTCATCAACACCGAATTGGAAATCACCACTTATAACATCAACCTGTCCCCCACCCATCTTTCTTACAAATATACCGTATTTTACAGATTTAATTATATCTTGCGGATCATCTTCTCCTGGTAAGATCATCGTGTTTCGCATCCTAACGATGGGTAGAACCATATAAGATTCCCTTCTACCGTTACCTGTGGTTTCAACACCAAATTTTTTGGCAGTTACTTTTGAGTGCATGTATCCTTTTAATACCCCGTTTTCGATTAAAACGGTTCTCTGGGTAGGAGTTCCTTCATCATCGTAATTAAGTGTCCCTCTTTTGTTTTTATCTGTTCCATCGTCTACAACGGTAATCTTTTGAGAAGCAATTTTCTTTCCAACTTTTTCTCTGTACACAGAACCAGAAAGTACCAAGTCTGCTTCCATACCATGTCCACATGCTTCGTGTATCATGGTTCCTCCAGCTTCTGAGGATAAAACAACGGTGAATTCTCCCGCAGGGGCATCCACTCCTTCTATTTGTGAAACTACTTGCCTGACGGCATCTTTTGTTACTTTTTCGATCATCTCATCTGTAAAAAATTCAAATCCCATGTTTGCTCCATCGGAAGAATAACCTCTAAACAAATTCCCTTTTTCGTCTTGTGCAAATATTATAGCAGCATAACGTGGATAATTTCTGATATCCTCAACTATTTTTCCTTCTGAATTCACTATTTTTACCTTTCGACTACTATCCGCATAGGAAACGGTGATCTGTTTGATGCGTTTATCAGCATTTTTAAGCAATTCTACTCCATGGAGAACCTTTTCAACTTTTTGTTCTACCGCTACATTGTCAAAAGGTATTTCAAAAGGTGCAAAATCCCTTTTTTCAACTTCTTTCAATTCTTCAACCTTTACAATATTATTAGAACCAAACCTTTCGCTTGCGCTTTTTCTCAAAGTCTCGGCAAGATTCATAAGATTCTCATGCGTGGGATCGTTAGTATGAGCAAAAATCGTTTCTTCTGCCGATACAACTCTTATACTTGCACCTTTTCTACTTGAAAAATTGATTTTTTCAATTTTACCGTTATCGTAAACAATTGAGGTACCGTAAAAATCTTCATAGAAGATTTCTGAATACTCTCCCCCTGATGAAAGAGAATGGTTTAAAATCTCTAAGTATTGAGCATTACTTAAATTCACTTCTATCCCTCCTATAAAAAGTTAGCAATCCTTCCTTTCTTATTATATCATATTTATTCCTTTTGGATTTGTATTTGTGTGGGTAATTGAACCCGCTTTAAAAAAAAGAAAGGCGCCAAAGTTTGAACGCCTTTTATAAGAAAAAATTATTCATATAGTTTTTATATCGAAAGTTTTTGCAACCGTCTCCAAAACGTTGGGTGATAGGAAAGCCGGTAGTGTTGGACCTAATCTTATTCCTTTTACTCCCATATACAACAATGCCAACAAGACAGCTACGGCTTTTTGTTCATACCAAGCTATGTTGTATTCGATAGGTAGTTCGTTTATATCCTTTAAACCGAATGCTTCTTTCAATTTTAAGGCTGTTAAAACTAATGAGTACGAATCGTTACATTGGCCTGCATCTATAACCCTTGGTATTCCATCAATATCTCCTAAATCGAGCATATTATACCTGTACTTTGCGCATCCTGCAGTTAAAATAACTGTGCTTTGTGGAAGATCTTTGGCAAAATTAGTGTAATATTCACGGTCTTTGTTCCTTCCATCACAACCACCCATGACGTAAAATTTGGTTATTTTACCAGATTTCACTGCCTCGACAATTTTATCAGCAACTTTGGTGGTCTGTTCATGAGCAAAACCAATGGTTATATTTTTCCCTTCTCTTTTTTTGATGGGGCCAATTTCGAGTGCCTTTTTTATTACAGGAGAAAAATCTTTTTGTCCATTCTTTTTTCTATTTGGTATATGTTGAATATCAGGCCATCCCACAAGTCCGGTTGTAAAAATTCTGTCTTTGTAAGAATTCCTTGGTTTTTGGATACAATTCGTTGTCATCACTATAACTCCACCAAATTCTTCAAACTCTTGCTGTTGTTTCCACCAAGAACCTCCAAAGTTACCAGCTAAATGGTCATATTTTTTTAATCCTGGATAAGCGTTTGCTGGTAACATTTCTCCATGTGTATATACTTTTATTCCTTTATCTTTAGTTTGTTCTAAAATTTCATACAGATCTAGAAGATCGTGTCCACTAACTAAAATAGCAGGTGTTTCGTATGTCCCTGTGTAAACTTGGGTAATTTCAGGATTTCCAAAGGTAGAAGTATTTGCTTCATCTAGTAAAGCCATAGCGTTTACCCCATATTCGCCTACTTTCAGCACTAAATTTATTAATTCATCAACGGTAATATCTTCACGTAAGGTTTCAGCCAAAGCCTTTTCGATAAATGCAAGTATGTCTTCGTTGAAGTGTTTTAAAACATAGGCATGATCGGTGTAAGCTGCCACTCCCTTTAAACCAATTACAAGAAAGTTCTTTAGCGATCTTATATCTTCGTTTGGTTCTGATAAAACTCCTACTTCAATAGCTTTATTCAAGTATTCGTATTTATTGTTATCTTTTGGATTCCATTCTGCAGCATCTGGTACTGTTTCCTGAAATTTTTCGTTGTATTTTCTTACATAAGCTTCTTTGAATTTATTTTCTATAATTCTTCTTTTATCAAGTGCTTCATCAATGTATTCAACTATCCTTTCTTCATCAAAATTAACATTCGTTATCGTTACGAATAAGCCTTCTGCCACAAAAAAGTCAACACTTTCATCTTCTACGTTCAATTCTCTTGCTTTATTAGACCAATAGGAAATCCCTTTTAGTACGTAAATCAATAGATCTTGTAAATTTGACGTTTCTGGACTTTTTCCACATACACCTTGAGCCACACAACCCTCATTTCTTAGAGTCTCCTGACATTGATAACAAAACATCTCCATTCGTTCATTCCTCCAATCTTTGATTTTATTTGTTTTAACACTTAAATTTTTCTTTATTTAAAGGATTTTGAATTCCTTTTCATTTTAAGTATAATCAAATTAAAGTGATTTGTTAGTAACAAATGTTACGTACTTTGCTTTTTTTGAATTTAGAGGTGATTAAATCGTGGATAACTATATCGATATGATAAGCAACTTAAAGATATTTAAAAATTTTTCAAAAGCCGAATTGATGAAAATTTTCGGTAATATTCAATATTCAATTAAACAATTTCCTAAAGGATCATTTATTAGTTCTTCAGGAGAAAAAGTGGATAAATTGATGATTTTAATCAAAGGAGAAGTTATCGCAGAAATGATTGATTTTAATGGAAAAATTTTAGAAGTAGAAAGGATAAAATCTCCAGATGTTTTAGCCTCGGCTTTATTATTTTCAAAAGATAATATTCTACCTGTGAATGTTTTAGCAGTTAAAGATGCTGATATGCTCTATATTGAAAAAGAATATCTGGTAAGAGCTTTCCAAGTTAACAACGCTTTTTTAATCTCTTTTCTTGAAGATATAGGAGAAAAGTTCCAGTTCGTAACTACAAAATTACGAATGAATTCTTTTCATACAATCAGAGAAAAGATTACAATGTATCTTTTAAACCTTTACAACCAACAAAATAAATCCAACGAGTTAACTATACCTCTAACTTTAGAAGAGTTAGCTAATTTATTTGGTGTAACAAGGCCTTCTTTATCGAGGGTTTTTTCACAGATGCAAAAAGAAGGTTTATTCGTTAAAATAGGTAATAAAATATTCTTAAAGAAATTGAAGAATTGATTATGCTATAATTGTTATGACAAAAATCAAAGTAGGGAGGGAATTTTAAGAATGGAGATCTTTTTAGACACCGCAAATATAGAAGAAATTAGAAAAGGTGTTGCTTGGGGAATAGTTGATGGAGTCACAACAAATCCTACGTTGGTTTCAAAAGAAAATGCAGTATTTGAAGAAAGAATCAAAGAAATTTGTGAAACGGTAAAAGGGCCAGTAAGTGCAGAAGTGGTATCTACAGATTATGAAGGAATGGTAAAAGAAGCCAGAGAAATAGCAGATTTAAGTGAATTTGTGGTGGTTAAAATACCTTTGATTCCAGACGGAATTAGGGCAATTAAAACTTTATCTAAGGAGGGTATTAAGACCAACGCAACCTTAGTTTTTAGCCCTTTACAAGCACTTCTTGCAGCCAAAGCTGGAGCTACATACGTGAGCCCTTTCATCGGTAGAATGGATGACATAGGAAACACCGGAATGGATATTGTAGAAGAAATTGAAGTTATCTTCAGTAATTATGGATATGAAACAAAAATTATCGTGGCTAGCGTAAGACACCCTCAGCATGTTTTAGAAGCAGGGTTAATTGGAGCAGACGTTGTTACAATGCCCTTTGAAGTACTTGAGAAAATGTTTAAGCATCCCATGACAGATATAGGTCTTGAAAGATTTTTGAATGATTGGAAGAAATATCAAGATTATCTAAAAAACAAAACTAATTAATTTAAAAATAATAGACGTACGAGGCAGTATAATACCCAAGAAAAGAACCAGTTACAACGTCCGAGAGCCAATGTACATCTTCATAGATGCGAGAAAAAGATATAGTTGTTGGTATAATATATATCCACCAGCTATACTCTTTCGCATATGGAGTATATACCGACCAGGCTATTGTTGAATGTCCGGAAGGGAAAGAAGTATAAGTAGCCCCCTGTGTAAGGGGAGCAAAAGGATTGAATGAAAGTGAACCTTCTTCTGCATAAGGCCTTTCTCTGCCAACGACAATTTTTGTTAGCAAGGCTATTCCACCGCTAATAGCGGAAGATATAATAGCATCTTCAGATACCTTTTTTAGTTTGTAATCATTTGTAAGATAACCAACTGTGTATCCCACCACAGGTGTTGCAACAAGAAAGTAATAATCATATTTAGTTAAAAAATTAGAAATTATATCTAAATAAGAATTAGTACTATATTGAACAAAGTTTCTGCTTAAATCATCTAAATTGAGAGTAAACTTAGTTGTGGAGGTGCTCTGTGTAGTTACTGTATCTTCAGCGATAATTATACTTGAAAAAACAAGAATCAATACTAAGAAAAGTATAAAACGTTTTCTCATATGAATTCAACCTGCCTTTTGATCAGAAGATGAAAAATATCATAACTACGATATAACCCATTATAGCACAAAAAACTGGAACAGCAATTTTTTTTATAACGCTAAACATATCAACTTCAAAATATCTGGATGTAAGTAAAAGACAGAGATGTACAGGTGATAGAAGAACCCCTAATACCGAGAAAAAATATGTAGTTATCGCAACTGGTACCAAAGAAATAAATCCCGCTTCAACGAATGACAAAGCTATAGGCATTGTAACCGCAAAACCGGCCTGAGTTATCCCAGTTATCAATCCTATAATAATTGGTGAGATCATGATTATCCACCAAGGACTTACCCCCCACATAGTTAGATTTTCTACAAAATCGTTAGATAAATTTGACACAGTTACTAAATTTTTGTACCAGAAAACAAAAAGTAGCAACAGTACTGTTTCCCATCTAATATTTAGTAAATCCTTGTAATTTTTGTGATAAAAAGTATATATTAAAGATACCGTTAAAACAACTATCCAACCTGGTAAAGAAGCAATTACTCCAACGATTATGATTATTATGGGGAGTATAGATTCAAAAAGTTCTTTCCATAATTCTTTATCTCTTTTAAGACTAATTTTACCTATTCTGAAATATAACCAACCCCCAATAATCGCAAATAATCCAATGGGAAGCTGTATTAGCAATAACTTTGTTAAACCGATCCCGGTAAGAGCGCTCTCTAAAATTAATGCAGGATACAGTATCCAAAAGAACTCCATACTGTGCCTGAACCAATAGTTCATTGCAGTAGCTTCCACCATATTAATGTTGCTCTCATTCGCAATATCTTTAACCATCGGTGCGGTGAACATTGCCCCACCAGGCATGGGTAGTAATCCCAACAGCATAGGCATCAATCCTACTGCCTGTCTTGAATTGAATAATGCCTCTATATTTTTGGCAAACTTTTGTGAATTCCCACTTGCCTTCATAGTATCTGATAGTAGATATATTCCAAAGATAACAATAATTACTTCGTAAAAATCACTTTGGGAGAGAGTCTGGAGAAAACTACTACCAATATAATTTAAATTCAATGAGACTAGTGCGGTTACTATTGTTGCAATAAGAATAGCCCAATGAACTTTTTTTATTAATTTTATAGATATCACCATACTAATTAAACCTGATATTATGGAAACTACCGCCAAATCTTTCACCTCGTTATTTGTTAGTTAAACATACTATTTAATTATACTATAAAAAAACGTGCCATATTCCATGGCACGTACGTTATTATTATCGATAATTTAGTACATATCTGGTGTTTGAGGCATTTCTGGACCTTTGTCTTCTTTTGGCTCTTCTGCTACTAAAACTTCTGTTGTTAGAAGCATGGAAGCAATCGATGCAGCATTTTGAAGTGCACTTCTTGTAACTTTGGTTGGATCGATTATTCCAGCCTCGAACATGTCTATGTATTTTTCTTTTAGAACATCAAATCCATATTTTGGATCGTCTTTTTCAACTATTTTTTCAATAATTATAGCAGGTTCTAAACCAGCATTTCTTATTATCTGTTTTACAGGAGCATCTAAAGATTTTGCTACTAATTGTGCACCTATTTTTTCATCTCCTGACAAGGTGTTTGCAAATTCCTCAACGGTTTTCTTTGCTCTGAGTAATGTTACTCCTCCACCAGCTACAATTCCTTCTTCTACAGCTGCTCTTGTTGCAGATAAAGCATCTTCAATTCTATGTTTCTTTTCCTTCAACTCAGTCTCTGTGGCTGCACCAGCTTTAATTACTGCAACCCCACCAGATAATTTTGCCAATCTCTCTTGTAATGTCTCTTTCTCGTAATCGGAAGTTGTATTTTCAATTTGAGCTTTTATTTGTGCGATTCTCTCTTTTATTGCTGTAGGTTCACCTTTTCCTCCAACAATGATTGTATCTTCTTTTGCGACTCTTACTAAATCGGCTTGTCCAAGATCGTTAATGGAAATATCTTCTAAGGTAAGACCAACCTCTTCAGATATTACCGTACCTCCAGTTAAAATTGCAATGTCTCTCAACATTTCTTTTCTTCTGTCTCCAAAACCAGGAGCTTTAACTGCTACAGATTCCAAGGTTCCTCTTAATTTATTAAGAACTAATGTTGAAAGAGCTTCTCCCTCTACATCTTCTGAAATTATTACTAAAGGTTTTCCAGATTGAGCAACTTTTTCTAAAATTGGAACTATTGATTTTACAGCAGAAATTTTTTTATCTGTAATTAAGATATAAGGTTCCTTCATTTCTGCTTCCATTTTTTCTGTGTTTGTAACAAAATATGGAGATATGTATCCTCTATCGAATTGCATTCCCTCGGTAAATTCTACATATGTTTCGAGAGTTTTAGAGTCTTCAACGGTTATAACTCCATCCTCTCCAACTTTGTCCATTGCTTCTGCTATAATATTTCCAATCTCTTCGTTATTAGCAGATATAGAAGCTACATGAGCAATGTCATCTTTGCTCGATAACTTTCTGCTGGCTTTTCTTATTTCTTCTACAGCTTTGTCTGTAGCCTTAGCGATACCGTTTCTCATCAATATTGGATTAGCACCAGCTGCAACATTTTTCAATCCTTCTTGAATCATAGACTGTGCTAAAACTGTAGCGGTAGTTGTTCCATCTCCGGCTACATCATTTGTTTTGGAAGCTACCTCTTTGACTAACTCTGCTCCAAGTGCTTCAAATTTATCTTTTAATTCAATTTCTTTAGCTATAGAAACACCATCATTTGTGATAGTTGGAGATCCCCAACTCTTTTCTAAAACAACATTTCTTCCCTTAGGTCCTAAAGTTATTTTAACAGCATCAGCAACTGTATTGACGCCTCTTTCTAAAGCTCTCCTTGCATCTTCGTTAAATTTCAACATTTTTGCCATATTATCTCAACACCTCCTATTTTTAGTCTTCTACTTTTGCTAATACATCTTCCACATCGATAATGATGTAATCCTCATCATCTATTTTGATTTCAGTGCCTGCGTACTTAGAAAAGATCACCTTGTCTCCTGCTTTTAAATCATAATCTTCTTCGAGTTTACCTACTTCTTTAACTTCTGCCTTTTGAGGTTTTTCTTTTGCTGAATCTGGCAGTACTATACCACCTTCAGTCTTTCTTTCTTCGGTAATGGGTTTAATGAGTAGCCTGTTTCCTAATGGTTTCACTGTCATGTGATGATACCCCCTTTTTTATTTTAATATTTTATTTTTATTCTTTTAGCAGTCAAATATTAAGAGTGCTAAGTTTCATATGTATCATAACACATATAAATAAAAGTATCAAGATTCAAAAAATCCAATTATGGACGATTATAGTCGATTAAAAGCAATTATTTCCGATTAGAAGGCTAAATCTCCTTTTTTCTCGTTTTTTCTCTAAATTGCTCGTTTTTTCTGGTAGTTTAACTTTTTTGTAATCTTATTAATATGTATTTTTAAATTTATCTGCGATTTTGACAAATACTTTTAATACTTCAGGGTCAAACTGTTCTGGAGAAGTTTTGTTATCTCCTTCTAATAATATTTTCATACTTTCTTCATGAGAAAAAGCTTTCTTATATGGTCTTTCAGTTCTGAGTGCATCGTATACATCTGCAACAGCAACTATCCTGGCCTCAATAGGAATATTTTCCCTTTTCAAGCCATAGGGATATCCACTTCCATCGTATCTTTCCTGATGATATAATGCGATGTTTCTTGCAACTTTAAAAATTTCGACATTTCCGATTATATCTGCCCCATATTCGGTATGTTTTTTCATCACTTCCCATTCAGAATCGTTTAAAGAACCTTTCTTTCTTAAAATTTCAATGGGTATAAGTATCTTTCCAATATCATGATAGTATGCATATGTTTTTATCTCTTGAGCAAAACGTTCTTCTAAACCTAAATTCTTAGCTATTTCATAACTTATTTGGCCTATTCTGTTCATATGTTCAGAAGTTTCCATATCAAAACGTTCTGCCACATCACTAAGTTTTTTTAAAGAATAATTATAGGCTTCGATAGCTTCTCTTTCCTCAAATTTAAGATCCATATAAATTTCAATTAATCTTCCGAAAATTTCCATTACTTCTTTTGAAGTATCAGAAAATTTCATATTTGCCATTGAATTTACGGAGATGTTACCTATGAATCTTTCTTTGCTGTATAAGTCCACAAGCAAGCTACTTCCCAAATTAGTTGCATTAGATGTAGTTAAAATATTGGTAATTTCCATTGAAAGATCTTCATTATATGAATCCAAATTATGAACTTCTTGAACGTGTTTTCCTACCTTTATGACTTTTTCTAATGGTATGGTGATATTGTATATTTCTTTGTTGAATCCATATGCTGCGTAAATTTTCCATTGGTGATCGGTGATAAGTCCTATGCTTCCTGCTTTGGCTTCTGGTATCAATTTAACTAAACCTTCTATAGCATTATTCAAAATCGTCTTTGTGTCTTCACTTTCAATGAAAGAATAAAATATTTGATACATCTTTACCAGTTTTTCACTCAATTCTTTATTTTTATGGCTAAGATCACTAATTTCTTTATAAGAGTTTCTTAATTTGATATTTGATTTGTTTATGATGTTAACCATTTCCCTACTTCTAGAGTAAAAGATAACCAAAGTAACAATAGAACTAATCAAAATTATTATCAAGATAATAAGCAATCTATTGATGTTTTTTTGACGTTCAACACTCAAAGATGTACTTATTCCAACCCATAAATTTTTAATTAGATCAAAACCATCGCTTTTTAGAAAATTATTGAGGGTACTTTCAAATATCTGCAAGGCTTCTTCTTTTTCACTGTCCTTTTTGGAGGCAAAGGTTAGAGGTGTCGATTCAAATACTTTCACATATCGGATGTTAGGTTTTAAATTGTTTGCTATGATATAGTGTGAAACTATTCTTTCATCTTCTATAGCAGCAGAAGATAATTTTTCGTTCAGCAGATCTGATATGACGTTTTCATTTGTTTGGTACACTCTAATATCTTTAAATCCTTCGTTTTTTAGAACATCTATTAAAAAACTCCCATTTAAAACCCCAACCGGATATTTTTTTAGTTCTTCGTATGTTTGATTGTTATCGTACTTGGTCAGTATGAATGAGTCAACAAAAATAACGGTTTTATAAAATTTCAAATTCATTTTTCTTTCTGAAGTTGGTGCTATTAGTCCTATTAAGTCGTAATTTTCGTCATTTAAAAAGGTATCGTATGCATCTGTCCAATTTTTTACCGTTATTTCAAAGGTCAAATCTGAGTTTTTTTCTATTTCGTTCAGAATATCAATCACAAAGCCTTCTAATTTACCATTATCTATGTACACATCTGGGTAATATTCGCCTAAAATGATATTAAGTTTTTCCGAAAAAGCAAAAATTGTGATAGTAGTAAAAATTATAGTTATAATAACACTTTTAGGTTTCAAAATAGGTGAACTCCTTTAATTTTTTTGTTTATACATAATTTTATCATATTTGTGAATCTATTTGAAAAAACTAAGGAATTTTTCGATATGGTATAATAATAACAAGGGTTATAGGAAGTATTTGAAGTTAAGAATCAAATTATAAAAGGAGTGGTTTTTGTGATATTCAAAAAGTTTGGAAAGACAGATATGAACGTATCTGTTGTAGGATACGGAGCTTGGGAATTAGGTGGAAATTGGGGTCCAATTGAGAAGGAAAATGGCGTTAAAATATTGAACTTAGCTTACGACAATGGAGTTAACTTTTTTGATACAGCCCCTGTCTACGGTTTTGGTCAATCCGAAGAAATAGTTGGAGAATTTTTGAAAGGGAAAAAGAGAGAAGATGTTTACATAGCTACTAAATGTGGTTTAGAGTGGGATCAAAGGGGAAGAATTAGGAATAATTTAAAAAAAGAAAGGGTATTGAAAGAAATAGATGATTCTCTTAAAAGGCTAAAATGTGAGTATGTAGACTTATATCAAATTCATTGGCCCGATCCCAATACTCCTCTTGAAGAAACTGCAGAGGCGTTACAACAGATTTTAGATAGCAAAAAAGCTAGATACATTGGTGTGTCTAACTTTAGTGCACGACAAATTGAAACGTTGATAAAGTATGTTGATATTGTATCCACTCAAAATTATTACAACTTATTGGTTAGAGACGTTGAAAAAGATTTGTTTCCAGTCGTTGATAAGTATGATTTAACAGTCATTCCATACAGTCCTCTTGCCAAAGGATTGTTGACCGGAAAGATTTCCAAGGATTATGAACCTCCGAAGAACGATCCTAGAGCTATGGATGAAATATTTAAGAATAGAGAGCTTTTTGTTAAAAGTGTAGAAAAGGTCGAGAAATTAAAGATTTTATCCAATAGAATTGGAAGACCTTTGTCTCAAATGGCTATTAATTGGTTGTTGCATCATAAACAAGTATCGACAGTTATCGCTGGTTCAAAAGATGAGATGCATGTTTTGGAAAATATTGAAGCAGGAAGTTGGGAACTTAGCGAAGAAATTTATTTAAAGATTGAGAAAATAGTTGGTGAATAGGAGGTAATGTATGGCTATTCTCTGTGCGGGTGAAATTCTCTTTGATTTTATATCAAAATCTCTAAACAAAGGTCTTGGAGAAAGTGAGCTTTTTGAGAAGCGACCTGGAGGATCTCCTTTTAATGTAGCTGTGGGGGTTGCAAAATTAGGTGCCGATGTTTCTTTTTTAACGAAGATATCTCAAGATGAATTTGGTAAATTTCTATTTGATTACTTAAAACAAAATGGAGTGAACACAGATTGTGCTTTTACGGTTGAAGGGTTGAAAACCAGTCTGGCCTTTGCGGCGGTTGATGCCCAAGGAAAGGCTGAGTATGAGTTTTATAGAGATAATGCTGCAGATACTAAATTAGAATTAAAAGATATAGAGAATTTAGATTATGAAAAATTTAATGTCTTTCATTTTGGTTCTATAGCCCTTATAGATGAACCTACATCAAGTACCTTGACTAGATTGTTCGACAATTTTGTTTCTGGTGATTTGGTAACTTCTTTTGATCCAAACATTAGATTGTCTCTTATAAAGAATAGAGAAAATTACAACAGTCTTGTAAAAAGTATAATTAAAAAGGTTGATATCTTAAAAATGAGTGATGATGACTTGTATTATTTAACTGAGAAAAAGAATGTTGAAGAAGCTATAATGACCCTTTCTGTCAAAGAAGGTGCTATTTTGTTCGTGACTTTAGGAAGTCAAGGTTCTTTAGTTTATAAAGATGGTATTATTGAAAGAGTTCCAGGTTATAAAGTAAAGGTTGTTGAAACTGTGGGTTGTGGAGATTCTTTTATGGCAGGTATTTTGTATAAATTAAAGGATTTTTCTAAAGATGAGCTTTCCAACATTACTGTAGAAGAACTTGCTGAATATGCAGATTTTGCAAATAAATGTGCAGCTATTGTTGCTACGAAACAAGGAGCCGCGAATGCTATGCCAAGTTTATCTGAAGTTAGTCAATTTGAATTTTTAAAAAGTCGTTTTTATATTTAATTCTATGATAGTAGTGAAGATAGTATAATGTTGATAGTTCAAAAGTCCTGTTTTTCTTTGTTAATGGGATTTTGTGTAAGTTCAAAAGTGCCAAATATTTTGAACCTCGTTATCAACTTAAATGTTCAAAAAGATTTTTAAATGATTTTATCGAATGTTTTGTTGATAACTTTAATTATCGACGTTGTTTTCGACTGAGATATCGACGAACTTAGTGTAAAAATACTTTTGAACATTAAAAGTTGAAAAGTACGTTGATAAAATTGTTGAAAACCAAGTTATTATAAAATTCTTTCAGTTAAAAAAATTTTAAAAAGCCAATTTCATAGCTCAAGAAAATAGTTCATAACTTTTTCAACTATCAACATCCGGGGTTAGTGATCGTTAATGAAAAGGGAGGGAGTTACGATGATTAAAGTCGGTCTTCTTGGGTACGGTACGGTTGGAGGAGGAGTCTACAATATCCTCACAACCAAAAAGGAAGATATAGAAAGAAAACTAGGTGAGAAAATTCAAATCAAAAAGATCTTGGTGAAAGAAAAGTACAAAAAAAGGAAGTACGATGTAGATGATTCGTTGCTTACAGAAGACTATAAAGAGATCGTAGAAGATCCTCAGATTCAGATTGTAGTGGAGTTAATTGGCGGAGAAACACCGACGTTAAGTTATATAAAAGAAGCTATTAATGGTCATAAAAATATTGTAACAGCCAATAAGTTAATATTAGCCAAGTATGGTAGAGAACTATTTCAACTTGCAAAGAACAATAATGTCAAAGTGTACTATGAAGGAAGCGTGGGGGGTGGAATCCCAATAATTAAAACTCTGAAAGAGTCCATGATTGCAAATAAAATTGAAAGAGTTTATGGGATTTTAAACGGGACAACGAATTATATTTTGACTAAAATGACCGAAAAATCCATTGATTTTGAAGAGGCTTTAAAAGAAGCTCAAAATCTAGGTTATGCTGAGAGCGATCCATATTTTGATGTAAGCGGTTTGGATAGTGCATATAAAATAAATATTTTGTCTTCACTAGCCTTTGAGAGTTTTATGGATGTTGATTCAATCCATGTAGAAGGAATTGAGAAGATAGAAAGGGAAGACATAGAAATAGCAGAGGAATTAGGATATACAATTAAATTATTAGCTATTGGAAAAAGGTACGAAGATAAGATGTTGGATATAAGGGTTCATCCAACTTTTATACCAAAAAGTAGCCCTCTTTCAAAAATAAACGGTGTATACAACGTCGTACAGATTCATGGAGACGCCGTTGGAGATATAATGATTTACGGACAAGGTGCCGGAGAAATGCCAACTGCAAGTGCGGTTGTTGCAGATATTATGGAAGCCGCCAAGAGTATTAAATACCATATTGAAAACGAATACAGTACCGGAAGGTTAAACGGTTTGAAGTTAATTGAAACAGATGAGATTGAAAACTCTTTCTATATAAGATTGAGAGTGAATGACAAACCAGGTGTTTTTGCGAAAATAGCAAGGGTTTTTGGAGATAACGAAGTTAGCATCGCTTCTGTAATTCAAAAACACAGACTTAATCCTGTTGTGCCAATATTTTTACAGACGCACCCAATCAAGGAAAAAAAACTGAAAAAAGCAATTGATTCGTTGAACGAATTAAAGGATGTGATAGAAATAAAAAATATAATAAGGGTGGAGGATTTCGGTGAGAAGTTTTAGTTTTTGGCCTGGTATAATAAATGCTTATAAAGAATACATGCCCGTCGATGAGAAAACAGAGATAATTACGTTACAAGAAGGGAACACTCCTTTGATATTCGCAGAAAAACTGAGTAATATGTGGGATATTGAGCTTTATCTGAAATATGATGGTGCTAATCCCACGGGATCTTTTAAAGACAGAGGAATGTGTTTAGCAGTAACCAAAGCTCTGCAGAACGGTGATAAAGCAATAATCTGTGCTTCTACCGGTAACACTTCTGCCTCTGCTGCAGCTTATGGAAGTAGAGCAGGATTGAAAACAGCGGTCATAATCCCTGAAGGGAAGATCGCCTTGGGGAAATTATCTCAGGCCTTAATGCATGGGGCTATAGTTATACCGATAAAAGGTAATTTTGACGTTGCCTTAGAGATTACAAGAAAGATCGCTGACAACTATCCTATAACTCTGGTTAACTCACTTAATCCATACAGGATAGAGGGTCAAAAAAGTGCAGCTTTTGAGATATGTGATCAATTGGGTGGTAAATCTCCTGACATATTGGCAATTCCAGTGGGGAATGCGGGAAACATCACAGCTTACTGGAAAGGGTTCAAAGAATACTTTAAAGACCACAAAACAGATAAGTTACCTAAGATGATTGGTTTTGAAGCGGAAGGATCAGCTGCTATCGTAAAAAATCAAGTTATAAAAAACCCAGAAACCGTAGCAACAGCTATAAGAATAGGTAATCCGGTCAATTGGGAGAAAGCCGTAGAAGCTGCAAAAGAATCTGGAGGATTTATAAATTTTGTTACCGACGAGGAAATCTTGGACACGTATAAAGAATTGGCATCCCTCGAAGGTGTGTTTGCAGAGCCTGCATCTGCGGCTTCGGTAGCAGGCGTTAAAAAAATGATAAATTTGGATAAGATAAATAAAGGAAGTAAAATTGTAGCAGTACTCACAGGACATGGATTAAAGGATCCCGATACCGCAATCAGTGTAATACCCAGGGTCAATCCAGTAGAACCAGAAATGGGTACCATATTGAAAATGATAGGGCTGTAATTTTCTAAAATATTTTAAAAGTGCCAATTGTGGGGCGGGCTGCTGGGTGAAGGGGATCTAAAGCAAGTTTTGGAGTTTCTAAAGCGAGTAAAATAAGAGAGATATAGGAGGAAAATAATCATGAAAAAAACAGCTTTGTTAATAGTTTCTTTTTTCTTTGCACTCTTGATCTTTTCCATTACAATCACTAATCCTTTAGGTCCAACGGTTGTTCCAGTAACAGGCTTGATGGCCGATACGATAGAAGAAGAAGTAGAAATAAATGTAAGTCTTTGGAAAGACGCAAATGAAGCTGTAGCTTTGTTGGTATCAAATCAAGCAGATTTTGCGGTTCTTCCTATAACCGTAGGCGCAAATTTATACGCTCAAGGTTTAGAGATAATATTGCTAGGTGTTCACGAGTGGAAAGCATTTTATTTAGTAAGCAGTAGTAATGTTGATTTTGAAAACGTAAAAAGTTTAAAGGGTCATGAAGTCTATTCTCCGCATGGACGAGGTCAAACTGTAGACATTTTGATGAGGTATCTTTTGGTTAGAAATGGATTGGTTCCTGATAAAGATGTAAAATTTAACTACCTTCCTCCACAGGAGATAGTTTCCTTGTACAAATCAGGTAAGATAGAATATGCTGCGTTGCCAGAACCATTTTCTACATTGGCTGTAACAGGAACTGAAGGGAGAATAGTTTTAGACTTTCAAGATGAATGGAATAAAATCTCAGGTTCAAAGTACGGCCTTCCTATAGCAGGACTTTTTGTTAAAAAGGAGATTTTAGAGAGAGAACCTGATATCGTTTCAAAAGTTGAGAACGCTTTTTCTGAAAGTGTTGATTGGGCTAATAGAAATTTAGATCAATCATTAAAGATAACTAACGAATACTTAACTATCCCTGTTCCAATACTTAAGGAAGCGATGAATAGATTAGTTTTTGAATACATTCCAATTTTGGAATGTAGAGAAGAAGTAGAAAACTTTTTAAGCACGATGCATGAACTTTATCCAGAAGGGTTGCCTACTTTACCGACAGAAGGATTTTATCACAAATGAAAACCGTTTTTGGGATCGTTTTAATCGCTTTACTTTGGTACTTTTTTTCTTTTGTTATAGGCTCTTCTTTTGTGTTGCCTTTCCCTCATGAAGTTTTGATCAATTTAATAAATCAGCTAAGTACACCGAGGTTTTATATGGCATTATGGAACACGATATGGAAGACCCTGATTGTTTTGTTTATTTCTTCTTTTATCGGGATAATTTTGGGATTTTTAATGGGAATGAACGATACGATCTATGAAATTTTTAGGCCTATGCTGATGATGATACAAGCTATACCGGTTGTTTCTTGGCTTGCTTTTGTGGTATTTCTATGGGGTGTGGGATGGCGTGGCCCTATTTTAATAAGCACCATGGCCATTTTACCTAGTACTGTTTTTACTACTGCTTCTGGGATAAAGAACATCGATAGAAAATTGCTTGAGATGGTACGCTTGTACAAAGTATCAAGAACTAAGATATTTAGGCATGTATACTTAGCTTCGATCGTTCCTTTTGTAATTGCAGCGGTTGAAGTTTCAATAGGAAATGTATGGAAAGTGGTGTTAGTAACAGAGTTTCTAGTTGGTGGAAATGGGTTGGGTGTAGAACTAGCTTGGGCAAGACAGTATGTCGATGTCCCGAGGATCTACGCTATTACTATCGTAGCCGTTATATTAGGTATCGCTACAGAGCGTGTATTTAAAATTATTTCAAGAAGGATGTTAGAAAGATGGGAAATGTACTAAAAGCAGATGGTTTAATCAAAAGATTTGGAGACCTTCTGGTTATAGACAACTGGAGTCTTGAGTTGAAAGAGGGAGAAAAAATCGTTCTATTAGGACCTTCAGGTTGTGGAAAAACCACTTTTTTTAGGATTGTTGCAGGATTAGAAAGACAAAGTGAAGGAAAAGTTGAAACTTTTGTGGATAAGATCGGTTATGTTTTTCAAGAGCCTCGATTATTGCCTTGGAGAACGGTTTACGATAACCTAAAAATAATTTTAGACGATGAAAAGAAAATTAAACAAATTATCGGTATGATGGGTTTAGAAGGTTTTGAAATTCTTTTACCTTCCAGATTGAGTGGAGGAATGAAACAAAGAGTGAATATTGCCAGATCTTTATTAGTTCAACCACAGATCTTGCTAATGGATGAACCTTTCACATCTTTGGATCTAAATATTAAATTATCAATAATAGAAGATATGAATAAGATGTGGAATAAAAGTTATTTTTCAATATTGATGGTTACCCATGACATAAAAGAGGCATTGATGCTGGGAAACAAAATAGTCATTTTGTCACAAAGACCTTCTAGAATATTAAAGGTCTTTGATATAGATCTTTTAGAAGAAGAGAAAAATATTTATGATAAAAGATTTTTAGAGTTAGAAAGCCAGATTACAAAATTTGTTATAAGCCAATCTGAAAAGATAATTGGTTAGAAAGTATAAAAAGATTTGGAGGTGAAGTTTATTCCTATATACAAACATTCAGTTTTCATTGTTTCCACAGGTAGGACCGGCACTAAGTTCATAGGCAAAGTTCTTCCTTCTATGATTGATGACTGTTATTCTACTCATGAGCCCGCTGGAGTTTTTGTGACAGATAGAAATAAATGGAAAAAAGATATTAAAAAATATGGATTTTTAAGAATGACGATAGGTCAATTAACTCCGAAATATTCTATGTATAAACTTAGTAGCGATAGGCGTGCAGGAAGGGTTAGCGACGATAAAGCATTAAAGTATATAGAGCAAATGAGAAAGTTAGTACTTAAAGACATTATTCCTGAGCTTTATGTTGAATCGAATAACCACCTGCACGGCGTTGTAGACTTACTGGAGAAAGTATTTCCCAACAGCAAGGTTGTATTTGTTATTCGAGATCCCCGAACTTGGATCAGATCTGTAATGAGTACAAAAGCATCTCTTCTCTATGGCAAAATTGATTTTCCTTTTTTAAATATAAGCATGAAAGCAACTGATTTCAAAGATGACCCCTACGCTGAAAAATGGAAAAATATGTCGAAATTTGAGAAACTTTGTTGGTATTATAACAAACTTAATTCTTTTGTTCTTGAAAAAATGAGTGACAAACCAAATTTTAAAGTTTATAGATACGAAGATATTCTGATTTATCAGGATAGAGAAAAGTATTTCAAAGATTTTTTAGATTTTATTACCAATTTTGAAGACGGTTTTTCAAAGAATTACGAGTTCAAACCCCAGCTATTGAATAGAAAAGTTAACTCTAGTTCTAAAAACTACGTTATACCTCATTGGAGAGATTGGAAAAATAAGGAAGCAGTTATTATGGAAAAACATTGTAGCAAACTGATGAAAAAGTTTAATTATGGTCAAGAATCAGAATGGTCTGAAAAGGTGGAAAAAGGTTACAAGTTTGAAATAGCATGAAAAAATCAATTTGAATAAAGATATTTCGTTATTAAATCACGGAATTTTTTGCTTTCTAATGCTTTTTTAGCCAATTGATCGGCCAACGTATTGTAATGGTCTCCTGAGTGTCCCCTTACCCAATTGAACTGTATTTTTAAAAATTTACTAAAATAATCATAGCAATTTTTGTAGGCTATGGTTATTTTTTTATTTGTTTTCCATTCTCCGTTACACCATTTCTCTAATCCAATGTAGTCATGGTGTATTATTATCTTTTCATAGCCTTTTTCTTTAGCGTATTCCATTGCGTAGATGGATGCACTTATTTCTCCGGCAACATTTCTGCTATAGGAGTATTCTGGGTTATTACCAGAAAAGAAGAAGTGCTTTTCCTCACCATCTAGAAGTACTATTCCGCTACCGTATATTTTTGTTTCTACGTCATAACTCCCATCGACATAGGCGATGAGAATTTTATTCTCACTGGCTGTCTTTTTTGTAATTGTCGTATACCCCTTTTTTGAGATTTTCTGTTACTATTTTCATTTCTATGTCCTCTTGTTTTAGCTCTTTGATTAGTTCTTCAACGGTCCACTGAGAGCTTGTAGGAGTAACAGAGGCAAAAATGATATTTTCTGGTAAGTTTTCCATATCTTTTATCACTTTCATTATCCTAAGTATCTGTTCTTTAGACATACCGTTTATTATAATTGTTGGAATGTTTTTTATATCTTCATACATGAGTATAACCTCCGAAGTTGTGAAATTAGCGCCCCTTTGCCACGTAGCCCTCGCCACAATTGGCCTACATAACACCTAGTAAGAAAAAAGTAATCTAATGTTGTCTACTGTTAGAAAAGATTTTAAAATATTTTCGTCAATTGTTGTATCTTCTATTTCCTTTTTACTTCCTTGAACCCCTTTCTGGGCGTTTCCTTCTAAAGTTTGCACTTTATCTAATAATAAAAATATTTTACTTTTATATGCCTTTAATGAGAAATCTTTCAAGTTTATTCCTTGGTCAATGTGCTGTGTCGAAGTCAACACTTCTATTTTATCAAATATTTCTTTGTTAATTTCTTTCAAATCTTTAAGTTTTGTTTCTTCTTCCTTACAGAATTTCTTTTGAAGCTCTATGGGAAGAAATGAAAAATCTATTAGATCTTTGTCAAATTTGTTGGTTAAATCTTCTCTTAAATAATTTTTGTACTTTTCAGAGATAGGTATTTTGTTAATTTGCTCTTCGTATTCTTCTTTTACTTTGTTAATCTCTTCAGGAGAAAGTCTAACCAAAAAATGATCGTAATAACTTATTTCTTTTATATTTTTGAAATCTTCTATCACATCTAACTTCCTGGTTAAAAAGTTTTTTTCGTTGAATTTTGATTCTAAATATATCATTCCAAATCCTTCTAATACGGAAGACGAAAAGAACAGATCAGAAATATTTAGAATATAAGGAAAAAGTGACGGATCTTTCGCTGAAATAGCCCAAGCTCCCTTAACCTTTTCGGATTCAAAAGTTTCCTTTACAACTTTTTCGTATGGTCTTTCTTTGTCAGAGTTAGCTGGTAACGTAACAAGTAGATTACTTTTTCCATGTAAGCGATTTATAAGTACCGCTTCCAAAATATTCTTTCTTCTTATCGTCCTAGTGGGATACAAAATGTTTTTGTTTTTTGGATCAACGTTATATCCCAATTTTTTTAGTTTATCTATTACTTTATCTTTGTCAATTTCATCTTTTTTATCTTTATTTTTAGTGAACTCAACCGCATTTGGAAGATAAAAAGTATTTTCTGAAGGTATACCGGATTTTATAAGTCTATTGTAATCGGAATGATTGATAGTTGCATAAAATATATTCTTCCTGATAGGATACATCGAAGAATTTATAAATTTTCTTAAAAAAGAATAGTTTTCCCATCTTGCACACTCAGGAAAATCATGTATTTGAATGATTGTAGGGATGTTTTTTGATATGATAAATTCTTTAAATGTTTCTGTGAAGGCTGGGTTTTTGCCTAAATTATAATTATGAGCCCAGTATATAGCCCTTTCATCGTGATAATTATTCAGTTCGTTTTTTATCGATTCTTTGAGTTCAAGAAAAGTCTGGTAGTCGGTGCTGTCATAGTATATATATCCGAGTTCAGGAAAGTCAACAAAATCGACGTTTTTGTAAGATAAAACCTCTTTTATTCCGTCTATACCCATTTTTTTTGAACCAAATAGAGTAATTTTGTATTCGTCTTTTAAAGATTTTACAATATTTCTAACAACGGTAGAAACTCCGCCTTTTATGTAATGGTAGTGGAAGATGTAAAGGCTGTTCATACCTTTTCTCCTCTTGAGAACTTTTGTTTGTACTCAGGGATAGTGATGATTGGAGGCCTTTCAATACTTAAAATTTCTTTTGGATCTAAAATCCTTTCATTTCCTTTTTTTTGGATCATTATATGTTTATCGTTCAATTCAGTCTTTAAATCTAATTTTCCATATTTTTCCAATCTTTTTAATACTACCTTTATGAGTTCAAAAGCCATTTTACTAAGTGAGTGTAGTGGTTGATTGTCGTGTATTCGAAGTTCAAGATCCACTTGAGCTATTATTTCAGTGCCATATTTTTCAGCTATGTCTATGAGATGAGCAATTTCCACACCGTATCCCACGAAAAATGGCAGCTTTTCTAAAATCTCCCTTCTTCCTGCATATTCACCACTTAAAGGTTGAATTATCGTTGATAGCTCGGGGTAAAACAACGAAAATAAAGGCCTTGCAACCAATTCGGTAACCCTTCCTCCACCCGTTGGTTGCATTGCCGATTTTCCAACAATGGGCCTATCATAAAAGGCTTTAACGTAACCTATTTCTGGATAATTCAACAAAGCACCAACTAAACCGTAAACGAATTTTGGATGTATGTTTTCTATATCTGAATCCACCCAAACTATTATATCGCCATTAAGTGCGTATAAGCTTTTCCATAAATTTTCTCCTTTTCCCTTGTAAAAACCGTATTCTGGTAAAATATCACTAGAGTAAAAAACTTTAGCGCCATACTCTTTTGCTATAGAAACCGTTTCGTCTTCTGATCCAGAATCAATCACGGCTATTTCATCCAATAAGGGATATTTTTCCATAAGTTCTGTTTTCATAATGATTATCTCTTTACCAATTGTTTTTTCTTCGTTTAAAGAAGGAAAAGCAAGGGATATTTTGACATCTTGTTTTTCTTTTAATTTAACAAGCTCTTTAATGTTTTCAAACTTTGAATGGTGAAAAGAACGTTTTAAGACATTATCCTTCATCTTTTACCTTCCTTTCTGATTAATCTTTTTTAATCTTTTTCTTCGCCTATTATGTCTTGACCTATCTCTTCTTCAGCAAAGTTTTCAGTTGTTACATTATCAACTACCATCAAAATTTGATTTAGCCCTTTCATGACACCATCTCTTTCGAAGTATTCTGAGCCATCTAATATTTCACCTTTTGCTATACCGAGTGAAACTGCAGGAATACCTGATTTAATTATCAAAGCCTCGTCTTTGTCTAAAGGAACTAACTTAGTTTTAATGTTTAAATTATTCTGAATCTCTCTGATCTGTTCGATCAAGGGATGATCTTTCGGTATGAAAGTAGTTGGTATGTAGGAAAGCAGATTCAATTTTATTTTTAAATTGTATCTTTCTGCCAATTCTGTAACGGTGGATCTTAAGTTTTCACTTATGGTTTCTAAATCCTGATCTCCTTCGCTCTTTATCTCTAATATTACTTCCGTGTTGTATTCGAATTTGTCAAGTTTCAAGATGCTTATAGATGTGCCTTCCATATCAGCATTTTCTTTTAGATTGGAAGTTATTCTGTACAATATCTCTAAGGTTGATGGAGATTTAGAAGTTTTATGAATTGAATCTCGAGAATAAAACTTTAATTTGTAAACATATTTTCCTAAAGACCGATGACCAAGATCTCCTAAATTTATGCCATTGACTTTAATGGCATAGTCCAAACTTTTCATATTTTCTTGTAAAAACTCTCCTAAACTTAAAAATTTGTTTTTTCTTGCCTGATTAAGAAAGAGGAAAAATACATTCTTTCTTAAGTCTACTTTTTCAGAGTGTAAAAACTTTATCAATGTCAAAAGAGCTGCTACTTTAAGTGAAGAAGAGACGATTTTTAAACCTTCGATTTTTCCTTTTAATACCCTTGCAAATCTTTCAACAAGTGGATCTTGTATCTCATCTATAGTAGTGAAAACAAGAGCCGCAGGAGAAGCATCGTCGTTAACAAAAGAAACATATACGTTTCCTTCATCATCTTCCTTAATGTTTGTTAGATTCATTTCTTTTAATCTGTTTATTATAAAGTTTTTTTGTTCATCGAAATTTTTTAAAGGAAGTTGATTGTAAAGTATCGTATTAGATAACAGTTCATCCTCATATTTTTCCAACTTCCATAAGGCATCTTCTAATCTAAGCATTTTGATTCCTCCTTTCCACATTTTTATCAAGTAACGAAAAATAACCCCTTTTAAAAAAGGTTTTATGATTAATTTTGTTTACTTCATCTGTATTAGAAATATGGGCGAATATAGTATGAGTGGTAGAGATATGAATAGTAGTTTAAATAAGAAGAAAACGTTTATTACCTTTTCTATCAATTATTATAACATATTTTGTAGGAATTTGTCAAAACCTGCCAAAAAAGGTAAGAATATAATTTATCAAGACAACAATTATCAAAGAAGGAAGGAAGTTTCCTACTTTTATATCTTTTATCTCCAAAAGTCTTATTCCAATGGCGATTATCATCGCGCCTCCTACGGCTGTAAAATCGTTCAAATAATAGGGATTTGAAAGGAAAGAAAGCATTCCCGCTAAACTAACTATAGAACCTTGAATTAAGAAAACACTCACAGCAGAGAATGTAACTCCAACACCATAAGCCGAGGCTAAGACCATTGAAGAAATTCCATCAAGAACAGATTTCAAAAAAATAACAGAGTTATCTCCTGAAAGACCAGCATTTAGACATCCAATTATCGTCATAGGGCCTATAACAAAAAGAACTGTGGCAGTAATAAAGCCTTTGACAAATGGCGTTTCTCCTTGTGACCTTTCAACAATATTTGCTAACTTTCCTAGACCTTTTTCTATTCTTAGTATTTCTCCAAGTAATCCTCCCAGCGCCAAAGATACCAAAACTACGATCAAATTGCTCGCATCTAACCCCATTCCTACTCCGATCAAAAAGGTAGTTAGGCCCACACTTTGAAATAAAATCAGTCTCAAATTGTCTGGCAATTTATTTCCTACAAGCGTTCCCAATGTGCCTCCAATCAAAACGGCTAAAGTGTTTACGATGACGGCTACGTTGAACACTTCTTATTCCCCTCCCTCTTTGCGGAATTGAATCCATTAAAAGTTTTTTTTCAATAATTATACCAAAGAATCAATCGTATGGTTAATTACAAAAAAACTTACAAAAATAAAGAGATTTTAAGATTTTTCCAAAAATGATGAGGGAATTTAAGGCGATTTCTCTTTACTACATATCCATAAAGAGAAATGCTTTATGATTATTAATTTAATAGGGACTGTCAAACAGTCCCTATATTTTTATAAAAAAATAAGTATTTTCAACTTTAACCTTAGCAGCTGGATATTTTTCTTCTGCAATTTTAGGGTTGTTTAGGATTGTATCTATTACCTGCTCTTTTCCTTTATATGAGCATAGAAAAAGAATATTTCTTGCATTGTTCAGCAACTTGTAAGTGGCTGTAATTCTTGGTATTTTAGGTGTACCAGAGGGTGGTGTGACAGTGAAGAGTTTTTTGTTTTCTTTTAAAGTGTCACTCGAAGGGAACAAAGATGCTGTGTGGCCATCTTCTCCTATTCCAAGTAATATCAAATCAAAAACAGGATTTTGATTCCGAAAAAAACTTATTATTTCTTTCTCATACGCTTCACAAGCTTCTTCTATTGTTAGTTCTGTTTTTATCCTGTGTACATTATTTGTTGGAATATTAATCTTGCTTATTAGCAAATCGTAAGCCCATTTGAAATTACTGTCTTTACTTTTTTGATCGACGTATCTTTCGTCTCCCCAAAAAATATGTACCTTCTTCCAATTTATTTTATCTTTGTACTCGGATACCAATTTTTCATAAACTGGAAGTGGAGTTCTTCCGCCTGAAAGCATTAAGGTGAATAATTTGCTTTTTCCTATGCTTTCTTCATATAACTTATAGATTAAATTTACCGATTCATTTTGGAACCTTTTAGGATCATCAAAGTACTTTGTTTGCATATAGATCTTCACTTTCAAAGTCTAAGTTACGCCAACTTCTATTGTCTTTTGCTAATAGTTCAAAAGATTCTTTTGGTCCCCATGTACCAGCTTTGTAAAATATCAATCCATTATCTTTTTCCTCTTCCCATTTTTCTAAAACTGGGGTGAATATTTTCCATGAAATTTCCATTGCGTCACTTCTTACAAAAAGTGTTTGATCTCCCAACATGGCGTCCAAGAGTAGCCTTTCATATGCATCTGGTCCTTTGAATTTGAAGAATTCGTCGTAATTGAAATCCATGGTTAGAGTATTCAAACAAAGTTTGGAACCTGGTTGTTTCGCTTGAATTTTCAGTGAAAATCCTTCGTCTGGTTGTATATTGAGAATGAGGGCATTTTTCTCTAAGGTTATATCATTTTTAGCAAATATCGAATGAGGAACGTCTTTAAAGATTATGGCGATTTCTGTAACCTTTCTTTTCAACCTCTTGCCTGCCCTTAAATAAAAAGGTACCCCGCTCCATCTCCAATTGTCGATTAAAAATTTAGACGCTACAAATGTTTCTACAAAAGAGTGTGGGTTAACATTCTTTTCTTCTTTATAAGCTGGAACTTCTTTTCCATTGATCAATCCCTCAATATATTGGCCTCTTACAAAGTATTCATCTGTCTTCTCTTTTTCAAAGGGTCTTATAGCTTTCAATAGTTTTGTCTTTTCGTCCCTAACGCTTGTATCTTCAAGGGAAGCAGGCGGTTCCATAGCTACCAAAGTTAAAAGCTGCATCATATGGTTTTGAAACATGTCTCGTAATAAGCCAGCTTGTTCAAAATATCCAGCCCTATGTTCTACGCCTAATGTTTCAGCAACAGTTATCTGGACGTTATCTATGTATTTGTAATTCCATATGGGTTCAAAAACAATGTTTGCAAATCTGAGCATCATTATATTTTGAACGGTCTCTTTACCAAGATAATGGTCAATTCTGTATATTTGGGTTTCATTTAGATACTTATGAAGTTCCTCGTCTAATTCTTTGGATGTGTTAAAATTACTTCCAAAAGGTTTTTCTATTATTATTCTTGAGTAAGAGTTTTCACTTTCTTTTGTCAAATTGAACTTCCCCAAATGTTTAATTATTTCTAAATAAACGTTTGGGGGTGTTGAAAGATAAAAAAGATGATTTTCGTGGGTGTTAAAAACTTTGTCTAAATAATTTAGTTTATTTTTTAGATCCAGGTACAGGGAATCATCGTCGTAGAAACCTGAAATGTAAAAGACTTTTTCAATGAATTTTGAAATTATAAAGTTATCTTCGTTTTCTTCCAATAATCTATTTTTTATTTCTTGGCGGTATTCTTCCTCGGTGAGTTTAGACCTAGCTACTCCCAGTAAGAAAAATTCGTTGGGTAAAAGGTTCTTTTTGAACAAAGTATATATAGAAGGGATTAATTTTCTAAAAGTTAAATCTCCTGAGGCTCCAAATATTATTAAGGAAGAGGCCCCGGGTTTTATTTCTTCACAAATATTTTTTCTTGAAAGATGTTTTGTTATTTGGTCCATGTACTAATGTCCACCTCTTTCTATAGAATATTTTATTGTCCTTAGAAACACTAAAAGCTACTTTAAACAGATTTTTTAGAATTCAAAAATTTTGAAAACACGTGCATCAATCTAAGTTAAATCTAGTCTGCTTTAGCGCCCCTTCGCCCCGCTCCCCACCCACAGTGTTTCTAGAATATTTTATAATTCAATCGTTATTTATATTATAACACGACAAAAAAGATAATAATTTACGAAATCATGAATTGTTTTATTTTGATAATATTGCCTAAAAAATAAAAGAACTTCAAACAATTTAACGATTTGTAAGGTGAAAGTTAGTTAAAATCAACAATAAAACGAATTAGATTATGTGTTATAATATATTTTGAAGAAAAGGATAACAAAGATGCCTACTTTATTCGATTATACCAAAATGAGAACAACAAAAATATAAAACTTAAAACTCAAAGGAGGAGGATGAAAGTATGAATGGCTCTATAAAAATTAGCGATAGTATTTACTATGTTGGGGTAAACGACAGGGACACGAAGCTTTTCGAAGGTTTATGGCCCCTTGAAAGAGGGGTTAGTTATAATTCTTATTTAATCTTAGATGAAAAAACAGCTTTAATTGATACGGTTAAAGAATGGAAGGTGACTGAATTTTTTGATAAAATTAGGCATCTTTTAAACGGTAAACCTCTTGATTATTTGATTATCAACCATATGGAACCTGATCATTCTGGAGCTATTCCAGAACTTCTGCAAGAATTTCCTAATTTAAAAATTGTGGGTAATAGAACCACTTTTCAATTTATAGAAAACCTTTATAAGATTAAAGATAATTTTCACGAGATAAAAGATGGTGAATCTCTGAATTTAGGAAAGCATAATCTGAAGTTTTACTTAACTCCGATGGTTCATTGGCCAGAAACAATGGTGACCTATGATGAAACGGATAAAATTTTGTTCTCTGGTGATGCCTTTGGCGGCTT
The DNA here is from genome assembly GCF_002895525.1 of Petrotoga olearia DSM 13574. Taxonomy (GTDB): domain Bacteria; phylum Thermotogota; class Thermotogae; order Petrotogales; family Petrotogaceae; genus Petrotoga; species Petrotoga olearia. Next base: position 165,908 of record NZ_AZRL01000012.1, on the reverse strand, counting down.
TGGAACCTTAGATGGAGGAATATTTGACGATGAAGTAAAGATAGATTTCTTTGAAGATGAAATCAGAAGATATTTTTCTAATATAGTCGGAAAGTTCTCTCCTATGGTACAAAGGGCGTTAAATAAATTGAATGAAGCTAATATAGATATAAAAATAATCGCTTCTACACATGGACCAATTTGGAGAAAAAATCCAGAGAGAATTTACTCTTTGTATGATAAATGGAGTAAATACGAAACCGAAGAAGGTGTTGTAATAGCTTACGGTTCGATGTATGGTAATACAGAAGAAATGGCAGATTATGTTGCAAGAAAATTGGCTGAAGAAGGCATTAAAAAGATCAAAATAATGAATGTATCAAAAACGCATATTTCTTATATAATTAACGAGATTTGGAGATACAAGGGGCTAATACTTGGAAGCTCAACGTATAATCAAGGTCTTTTTCCTTATATGGAATCGTTAGTTCAATGGTTGGCTCATACCAATATAAAAAATCATGTTTTAGGTATCTTTGGTACATATGGTTGGAGCGGAGGCGGAGTATCTACTATAGTTAAGTACAATGAGCAAATGAAATGGCCGCTTGTTGCTGAACCGGTTGAAGCAAGGTTATCCGCAAAAGAGGAAGATTTTAAGAAATTAAGTGAATTGGCAAAAGCGATGGCAAAAGAGATAAAATTGGCTTGACTTTCAAAAAGAAATATGATAGTATAGGTTAAATTAATAAGTTTTTATTCCTTATCGAGAGAGGCGGAGGGACTGGCCCGAAGAAGCCCGGCAACCTGCATAATTTATCAAAATTATGCAATGGTGCTAAATCCTGCAGAGAAATTCTGGGAGATAAGGAGAGGATAAAAATCATAAAATATAAACCTCTTCCATTCTACCGGAAGAGGTTTTTTATATAAAGTTCTGATTAAAAGGGGGATCTAAATCAAGTTTTAGAATTTCTAAATAGAGTAAACATATATTGCGAGGGAGGGATTTAGTATGAAAAGAAGTAAGAGTGTAGTAAAGGTTTTGGTTTCATTATTTGTTTTTTTAACATTGTTTTTCGTTGAAGGGTATGCTTTGTTTGGCTTTGGTCGGAATACCTTCAAAGTAGGAGCTACTCCGGTTCCACACGCTGAGATTTTAGAGTTTGTAAAAGATGATTTTAAAGAAAAAACCGGTGTAGAGCTTCAGATAGTAATTTTTACGGATTATGTTCAACCTAATTTGGCTTTGGAAGATGGTTCTATAGATGCGAATTATTTTCAGCATGAACCATATTTAGAAACTTTTAAAAGGGAACGTAAGCTGCCAGACTTGGTATCTGTTGCTAAGATCCATGTTGAACCTATGGGATTTTATTTGAAGAAAGAGTTAAAGGACCTCAAAAAAGGTGATTTAATTATAATTCCTAACGATGTTACTAACGAAGGTAGGTCTTTGTTGCTTCTTCAAGAATATGGAGTGATTAAGCTCGGGGAGAGAGAAGATCCTTTAGTAGCAACTATCAAGGATATTGTTGAAAATCCATACGGTTTGGTATTCAAAGAGCTTGAAGCACCGTATTTGCCCAGGACTTATAAGGAAGATAAAAATGTTGTTGGGGCTATAATTAACACAAATTATGCTATAGAAGCGGGGCTAAACCCATTGGAAGATGCGGTATTCTTTGAAGGAGCCCAATCTCCATATGCCAACATAATAGCTGTAAAAGAAAGCCGTGTAGATGATGAACTAGTAAAAGCTTTGATTGAAGTGCTAACAACCGATAAGGTTAGAAAAGTTATTTTAGAGAAGTACAATGGTGCCGTGGTACCTGTATTTTGAACTTTCATAAAAATAAAACAAAAGGAGAAACCTAGTTGTTAAAAATAAAAAATCTTAATCTCATATATGATGATAAAAATCATGTCTTAAAAAACGTAAATTTTACAGTTGAAGATGGAGAAATTCTGGGGATTATTGGTCTATCCGGAGCGGGGAAAACGTCTCTTTTGAGAACGATGAACCTGCTCCAAGCTCCTACTTCCGGGGAGATTTTCTTAGATCAAGTAGATCTAAGAAAATTAAATAAAAACCAATTGAGAAACGTGAGAAAAAAGATTAGTATAGTATTCCAACATTTCAACTTGTTGCGTTCTAGAACGGTATTTGAAAATGTATCTCTTCCCCTTGAAATTGAAAAGGTCCCTAAAGGAGAAATAGAAGTTCGTGTGAATAAGTTATTGGAAGATGTCAATCTTCTTCATAAAAAGGATTCTTATCCTTCACAATTATCAGGAGGAGAGAAACAAAGAACAGCTATAGCAAGGGCATTGATAAATAATCCTGATATTATTTTGTTTGATGAGCCCACATCGTCTTTAGACCCAAGCACTACACAGAGAATTTTAGATCTTATATTGGAAATTAATAAGAGTATGAAAAAGTCAATTTTGATTGTTACTCATGAGATGGATGTGATTAAAAAGATTTGTGATAAAGTTGTTTATTTAAAAAATGGAACCGTTGATTTTTTTGGTAAAGTCCATGAATTTTTTATTAAAAAAGAAAATGAACTTAATAAAGAATTTTATCAAGAAATAAACGTAGATTGGAAGAGGGTAAAAGAAGTTGTTCAAGGAGAAAACGATAGGTTGATAAAGGTAGTTTTTTGGGGAGAAAAAACTCATGAACCTATCTTGCATAACATCACTAAAAAATATGACATCACATTGAATATACTTTACGGTAAGATAGAACATTTGAAAGACAATCCCTATGGAACTTTAATAGTTGAGGTTATTTCTACACAAAGGGAAATGGAAAAGTTTTTAGAAGAGCTCTCTGCTAATGTTTACAAAGTTGAGGTGTTGAAATAAATGATCCAAGATCTATTTATAGCTACTTTTGAAACGTTATACATGACTTTTGTGTCTGGTTTTATAGCTATTTTGTTGGGTATTCCTTTGGGTATAGCTCTCTACATGTTGTCTAAAAGTGATAAAAATGCAGCAAAAACTTGGTATTCCATTTTAGATTGGATTGTAAATATATTTAGGTCAATACCTTTTATCATCCTTATTATTTTGATAATCCCTTTAACAAGATTATTAACAGGAACAATAATTGGATCAACCGCAGCGATTGTGCCTTTGTCTATAGCAGCCATTCCGTTTATGGCAAGATTGGCTGAAACTTCTTTTAACAATCTTTCACAAGGTTTACTAGACACATCTGTGTCTATGGGTATGACCAATAGACAGTTTATATTGAAAGTATTATTACCTGAAACTGCCCCAGAGATGGTTTCAAATATTACTTTGTTGATTATAAATCTAATAACTTATACGGCTATCGCGGGAGCTGTGGGAGCTGGAGGCCTTGGGGCAATGGCTATAAATTACGGATATCAAAGGTTTAGAATGGATGTGCTTCTATACGATGTGGCAATATTAATCTTCTTAACTCAGATAATTCAATTTGTTGGTTCAAGATTGTCGAACTCTTTAAGAAAATGAAAAGCCAGGAGATTCCTGGCTTTTAATGTGATAACTGATATTATTCTATTAAACCTAAACCTTTAAGATAATTCTTTGCAACTTCCTCTGGTTCTTTTCCCTCGACATCTACTAAATAGTTTAACCTTATGACTATATCTTGGTTTAAGTACATAGCAAAAGGTCTCAATATTTCTGCTATCTCAGGATATTTTTCTAAAGTATCTTCTCTCATAACAACAGCTACATGATAAAAAGGGAAGAAATGTTTATCATCTTCCAAAACCTTTAAGTCGTATTTCAACAGTTGAGAATCGGTGGTAAAGACCATTGTTATATCAGCATCTCCTTGATTCACAGCCTCATAGGTTAAACCCCACTGCATAGTTTTAACATCGTTTTTGGATATGTTCATGTTGTATGCTTCTGCCATCTCGAATATATTCATTGCACCTTCGAAGAATTCGTAGTCAATTGCTATTTTTAATTCTCTAGGATTGTTATTTACATATTCGGCAAGATCGGATATGGTATCAATACCTAAGCTTTCAGCTCTTTCCCTTGTCATAGCCAAAGCATATGAGTTGTTTATACTGGTTAGATCAAGCCATACTAATCCTTGTTCTTTATCCATGTTTTTAACCTGGTTGTATAATTCTGTGGGGTCGTAAATCAATTCCTCTTTATGATAGTACGTTGTCCATGCTGTTCCTGTATAATCTGCGGTAACATCTATTTGACCGTTCAACATTCCTGTTCTTTTCACTAAAGTATTTAAACCAAATCTTTTATCAACCCTAAAGCCGTTTTCTTCAAGTAATGCAGATATTATCTCACCAAATATATACTGCTCTGTGAAATTGGAAGCACCTACAGTTAAAGTTGCACCAAATAGGCCATTTAAAGAAAACGCGACGACTAACACAAGTATTGCCCACTTTTTCAACGTTAACACCTCCATCAATAATGTCTATTTCAAATAATAAGGGTGAAGTGCGTCTCTTCACCCTTATTTGTTAAGGTGAATATTAGATCGTTTAATCTATCAAACCTAAACCTTCTAAATAATCTCTCGCAACGACTTCTGGTTCAAGACCTTCAATATCTACTCTATAGTTTAGCCTTATTAAAATGTCTTCGTTTAGGTACATTGTGAGAGGTCTCAAAATTTCTTCAATTTCAGGGTATTCATCTAGAACATCTTTTCTAACTATAAAAGAGATATGGTAATAAGGCCAGAAGTTTTTATCGTCTTCTAATACATGTAGGTTGTATTTTAAAATTTGTGGATCGGTAGTAAAAACCATAGCTATATCTATTTTATTGTTTGCAATTGCCTCGTAGGTTAATCCGGTTTGCATAGTTAATACTTGAGATTCAGGAATATCTAAACCATAGTGGTCAGCAAAGGCAAAGAAACCATCAGGTCTTTCATAGAATTCATGGTCGACTCCTACCAAAAACTCACTTGGATGTTCGTTCCAGTAAGCAACTAAGTCAGAGAGGGTTTCGAAACCATATTTTTCATAATCTTCTTGACGAATAGCAAGGGCATAAGTATTGTTAACGTTTATTCTATCAAGCCAAACGACTCCATTTTTAGCGTCTAGTTCTTTGACTTTTTCGAAAAGTTCATCTGGATCAGTGATCATTTCTTCTTGACCTAGGTAAGTTGCCCACGCGGTTCCAGTGTACTCTGCAAGTATATCGATCTGACCCGTTATTAAACCTTCTCTAGAGGGGAGAGCATGAAGGCCATCCCTTTTAACAACGTTAAAACCGTTCTCTTCAAGTAGCAGTGAAGCCAAGTTTCCCAGGATGTAATGTTCTGTGAAGTATCTTATACCTACAGTTAAAGTTGCACCAAATATTGCAGTCAAAGAAAATACAACAAACAATGCAAGTATTGTAAGTTTTTTCAACGTTAACACCTCCATTTAAAAGTTTTTTCATTATTCATTTTGTAATTTAATACCTTCCGAAGTCATTTTGTTTTGTATTAAAGCGAGTATGAAATCAATTAAAACGGCCATTATTGAAACCGGAATAGCTCCAGCTAATATCATCTCAAATTTAAATGTCCCAAGACCTATAAAAATTAATTCTCCCAATCCTCCAGCACCTATGGCTGACGCGATTGTAGCTGTTCCTAAATTTATTATGGCTGCATTTCTTATTCCTGAAAAAATAGTAGGCATCGCGTTTGGGATTTCTACTTTCCACAGGATTTCCCTTTTAGTCATTCCCATTCCTCTTGCTGCTTCTTTCATACCTTTATCAATGCCGAAAAGTCCAGATGCGGTGTTAAATGTTATAGGAACTATACTGTACAAAAACAGGGCAAAGATCGCCGGGGCAGGGCCTATTCCCATGAATAAAAAAACCAGAGCTATGACGGCAATACTTGGGACCGCCTGGGCTATTCCTGTGATTGAAAGTGCTATTCTTCCACTCTTCTCTTTCCCGGGGCGGGTAACATAGATTCCTATCGCCATTCCCACAACTATGGCAATTGCCCAAGAAGATGCAAACAAATAAAGATGTTCCATAGTCTTTATTCCCATATAACCAAGATTTTCAGCAACGTATGTAAAAAATTCCATATTATCCTCCTCTTATCAAACCTCTGCTTTATTTGACATTTGTTCAAATATAGCTTTTAAGTTGATCACCCCTATTACCTTTTGTTTATCGGTAACTACGGGGATGTTTGTACTGGAAGAACTTAGTATCTTATTCAATGCTTCATAAAGGCTCGATTTGGCAGTAACGTAATCTTTTTTCAAAGAGCTTCGTAATTTAGATGAATCATCAATTCTATTCAATCTTTTAGTTTCTATAAAGCCTTTATAATTGTTATTTTTATCAACAAATATTGTGATAGGATAATTACTCTGTATAGTACTTTTAATATTTGAAAGATCCTCATCAATTTTAAAGGCTTGCATATCTTTGTACAATCCTTCGCTAACCTTAACAAATTCCAGAGCTTTGAATTGACTATCTTCCCCTAATATGTCCTTTACAAAATCGTCTTTAGGGTTTTGAACAATATTTTGTGTATCATCGTACTGTACTAATTCGCCATCTTTAAAGATTGCTATTTTATCCCCCAATTTAATAGCTTCCCTTATGTCATGCGTAACAAATATAATAGTCTTTTTGATCTTCTCTTGTATTTCAATAAATGCATCTTGTAAGGTTTCTCTATTGATAGGATCTATTGCACCAAATGGTTCATCCATGAGCAGTATGTCTGGATCAGCGGCGAGTCCTCTTGCTACTCCTACTCTTTGTCTTTGGCCTCCAGATAGTTGTGCCGGATACTTATGAGCTGTGCTTTCTGGGTCAAGATTTACTAAATCTAATAAATCATATACTCTTTTTTTTATTTTATCCTCAGGCCATTTTAAAAGCCTTGGAACAACAGCTATGTTATCAAATACAGTCATATGAGGGAATAATCCAATTTCTTGTATAACGTAACCTATGCTTCTTCTCAGTTCTATGGGATTTATATCGTCTATCGATTTTCCATTGAAAAGGATATCGCCTGATGTTCTTTCGATCAAACGATTGATCATCTTTAGTGTAGTTGTTTTTCCACATCCAGATGGACCTATAAGAACAGTTAATTTATTGTCTTCAAATTCAATATTTAAATTATTCACTGCGGTGAAATCGCCATATTTTTTTGTGAGATTAACTAATTTAATTGCCATATCATTGTTCCTCCTATAATTTTATCTTATTCTTTTAATTTTAGACCCTTAGGAGTAATAGAATCTTCGAATTTTAGCAAAAGATAATTAGCTAGAACACCCAAAATTGATACCAATATCACCCCTGTTATTACCATTGGATACCTTGACCTACTTAATCCAGCAAAAATAAAGTATCCTAATCCTCCTGAGGCTACAAAATATCCTAAGGTAGCGACTCCAACTCCCATTACTACAGCATTTCTTACCCCGGACATGATGGTAGGGATCGATAAAGGTAAACGGATTTTGAATAGTATTTGAGATTCAGTCATTCCCATTCCTTTTGCAGCCTCTATCATTTGTGGATCAAGAGATTGAATAGCTACTAAGGTATTTCTTATAATTGGAAGTAAGGAGTATATAATCAAAGCAATCACAGCAGGTGTAACCCCTAAGCCAGCTCCAAAAGGAGATAAAATTACAACCATAATCCCAAAAAGCGCCAAACTTGGAATAGTCATCAGAATACTGGCAATGTAGATGACTATGTTTGCGGCTTTAGGATGCCTTGATATGAAAATTCCAGTTGGTACTCCTATACCTATAGAAAAAGGTAATGACAAACCTATGATTTTTAAATGATTTAAAAATTCTCTAATTATAATACTTGAACTACTAGAAATATATTCAAAAAGTTCCACTTTTTCACTCCCTTCTTGTTATGTAAGTAAATTTGAGTATCTTTGCGTTGAATATTATAACACATTATTAATCTTTTTAAAATATAAATAGGTTACAATTAAGTAAAAAAACGACTTGGAAAATCTTTTAAGATATTTTATAATATATTTAGTGTGCTAATTAAATAATTCTCAAAGAAAGAAATAAAGGGTTTTCAAACTTGTTTAAGAATTTCTAAAAACAGTAATAATTTAGGCACTTTAGAAATAAAAAGATTTTCAAAAAGAAGATTTTGATTTTAAAAGGGTTACAGGGCGGAGCCCTCCCCCATTCATTCGGGTGGGCTGCTGGGTGAAGGGGAGCTAAAGCAGATTGTATGTAACTTAGAATGATGGAGGTATTTTAAAAATTTTTGGATTCTAGAATCATGGTTTAAAGTGAGTTTCAGAGTTTCTAAAGAAAGTCTAATAATGATATTGGAGGTGAAAGTTTTGAATGAAAATGAAAAGAAATGGGGAGCTATCGATAAAAAGGCTTTGTTAGAATTAGTATATGAGATTAAAAAAAGAAGATTACAAATGGGAATTACACAAAAAAATTTAGCTGAGCGAATGGGAACGACCCAGGCGATAATTTCTAAATTTGAAAAAGGAAATTACAATCCAACATATTTGTTTTTGCAAAGATTGACAGAAGTGTTGGGAGGGAGTATCAAATTATATTTTGAGCCTAGAGATGATAAAGAGATAAATAGCGATGACGTTTCTAAAAATGATAATTTTGAAACAATATTTCACTTAAAATTATAAAAAGAAATAAAGCTACTAATGACAAAAAATTCATAAACTTTGGGAGGAGTTTTTATGAAAAAAACTGATAAAAAAATAAGTTTATTGAAAGATATAATTTTAAAGGATATTTTTTTGGAAAGTGTATTTTTCGAGAGAACAAGTAAAGAAGTAGTTGAAAAAATTTCGGAAATATCTATCGAAAGAGGATATGTGTATGAACAAAAAAACAGAGACTTAAATTTAATTGTTACTTACAGGATCTTTTTAGAAGGGGAAAAAAAGAGAATAGCATATTATGTTGTGACCTTCAGAGAGATTTTCGAAACGGGTATAGATTTTGGAAGTTTTTCAAAAAACAAAAGGGCCGAAAATTATTTTCTTAAAAATTTTGTAGATGGTGTACTTTGGCCCTATCTTAGAATATATTTGAACGAAATTTTAATGAAAGCTGCATTACCAAATATTGTTCTGCCATTAAGTACAGGCAATCATCAAATTAATAGTCAAGATAATAAACTTTAATTATTAAGTTTTTTTTGAATTTCTAGAACTATCGCTTCAGCGGTTGCTAAATTAGTAGCAAGAGGAATGTTGTGTACATCGCAAATCCTTAAAACTGCAGATACATCAGGTTCGTGTGGCTGGGCTGTCAATGGATCCCTCAAAAAGATGACAAAATCAATTTTTCCACTAACAGCAAGTGCACCTATTTGTAAGTCTCCTCCCAATGGTCCGGATTCAAAAGTTTGTATCTCTAAACCAACCTTTTCTTTTAAAATCTTTCCCGTGGTTTTTGTAGCATAAAGTTTGCAATTTTTAAATACATCCTTCCATTCTTTAGCAAAGAGTGCAAGGTCTAATTTCTTTTTATCGTGGGCTATTAACGCTACATTGACCATAATCTTCCTCCTCAAGTGTGAAAGATAATTTTCTAAAAATTAGTTTTACTGAGTGTGTTTAACAATTTCACTGCGTTTTCAACATCGCTAAAAGATAACATCTCGTGAGGTGAATGTATATACCTGGTAGGAATAGAAATAGTGCAACTTGGAATCCCGGATTTAGTTCTTTGATATCCTGCAGCACTTGTTCCTCCAAAGGTTAATACCTCAAATTGATAAGGGATGGCGTTTGCAGAAGCAGCATTTTTTATCCACTCTACAACTTCTCTATCGCTAACAGAAAGATTATCTTTTATTTTAATACAAGGTCCTTTTCCCAAGGCCATGCTCATTCTTTTAAGAGCCTTTGGAGTATCCAATGAATCCGTGACATCAACAGCTATTGCTCTGTCTACGTGGTAATTATAAGAGGAAACAAAAGAACCGACTAAACCTACTTCTTCTTGGACTGTAAAAGCGAATAAAACAGTGTGTTGATTATCTCTCATATTTCTTATACTTTCTATTAAAATGGCGCATCCTATCCTGTCATCCATCGCTTTTGACAAACAATAATTACCATAATCCACAAAACCTTCGGCGAAAGTTCCAAAAGTTCCTATAGGAGCAATTTTTTCTGCTTCTTCTTTTGAGGATACACCTATATCAACAAATATGTTGTCTAAAGATAAGTTCTTGTAATTATCTTTTAATTCTTTTTCGCTTTCTCCCTCAACTCCCACAACCCCTATTCTTCCATTAAAAATCAACCTGGAACCAATTAAATTTACAGGGTTTTGGCCCCCAACTTGTTCTATTTTTAGAAATCCTTTGTCTAAAATGTGAGTAACAACAACCCCTATTTCATCCATGTGGGCGTCAAATAATATAGTTTTTCCAGAAATACCTTTTTTTGTGGCAATAAGATTTCCTAACTTGTCCGTTTTAATATCATCTACATAATCTTTAATCTGTTCTTTTATAAAATCTCTCACTTGGTCTTCTCTTCCACTTGGTCCATAAAGCTCAGTGATATTTTTTATTAGCTCTTTCAATTTTTTTGCCACCTCTCTTTAAAATGGTGTGTTAACAACTAATTGTTTTACTAATTGGTAAGTAAGTTCGTAATCTTGCAAATTAATAATAGATTGTGGAGAATGTATGTATCTGCACGGCACAGATATTACCCCAGAAGGAATTCCATAAAGGGTCTTTGCAAGCCTAGCGGCATCAGTTCCACCTGCTGTTCGCATTTTATATTGGAATTTAATCTCTAATTTCTTTGCAGTATCTACGATCTTTTCAAAGATCTCCTTGTTAAGGACTAAACCGCTATGCATGAATGTTAAGACAGGTCCATTTCCAATATGGGTTGCCCATTTATCAGGTGGATTTTCAGGGTTGTCACCTGCTGTTGTACCTTCTAATACAATGGCGAAATTTGGTTGTATTTTTGAAGCTGCAGTTCCTGTACCTCTCAACCCGGTTTCTTCTTGAGTAGCGAAATTGAAGTATGTATCGTAAAGGGGTTTCTCGCCGTTTTCAAAAAAATAGTCTATTATATCCATCATAATTGAACATCCAACTCTATCATCGAAGGCTTTGGCCACAGCATAGTTATTTCCCTCATAATAAGTAGTATCAAATGTAACCATATCACCCAAATTGACCTTTTTAGAAGCTTCCTCTTTGTTAGAAAATCCGGCGTAGACCTTTATACTTTCATACTGTTCAACTTTGTCTGTTTCTTTTTCTAAGTGAATAGGTGTAGAATTGACAACAGCAGATATTTTTTCTTCGATTTTTAATCTCTGACTTTTTACTACCCTTGGGTCAACACCTCCAACGGGAGATATGCCAAAGGTACCATCTTCATTTATTTTGGTAATCATAAAGCCAACTTCATCCATGTGGGCGTCCAGCATTAATTTCTTGGAAGAATCTTTACCTTTAATTAAACATAATAGATTTCCCATGATATCTTCAGTGATTTCATCTGTCTTGTTAGCGACTTTTGATTTTATGTACTGTCTTATTTTTTCTTCTCTTGAAGATATTCCAGGAATATTGGTTAAATCTTTTAAATACTTCCTCATAATTTTCTACGCCCTTTCCAATTTAAACTAGTATTTAAAGCGAAGAGAGATAATAATTTTGCGCTTTCTTCCACATCTTTTACATCTACAACTTCGTTGGGAGAATGCATGTTAAGGATCGGGACTGAAACAACACCTGTTTTTATTCCGGTAGATGATATTTGTACTACATCTGCCTCGGTGCCGCTCCCTCTAGTAAAAGTTTCTATTTGGTATTTGATATTGTTATTTTTAGCGGTTTTTGTTAGTTCTTCGAAAACACTCCTGGTAACTGTAGTACCTACACCTATAACTGGTCCTTCTCCTAGTTTGATAGACTCTATATTTTCCGGTAGTTTTTCGCCAAAAGTTACATCAACTACAATTGCAAAGTCAGGTTTTAGATGATGGGTGCTTCCTTGTGCTCCAACTAATCCTACTTCTTCACCTTTGTTAAAAGATAAAATCAATTGTCCTTCGAATTTGAGATTTTGTAGGTACTCTAACGACTTAATTAATACCGATGCACCAACTTTGTTGTCTAAAGACTTATTTGATATCTTTCCGTTTTCAAGGTCAACAGCCTGAACTTGTATAACGCCCATATCTCCAACGTTGATATCGCTTGTTCCCTCTGAAATGGAAAAATCGACGAAAAGCTCATCAAATGACGGAGATTTTTCCCTATCTTCCTTTTTTTGAAGGTGGGGGGCTAAAAACCCAACTATGCCGATTTTTTCCAAGTCATTTGTTTTAAAAAGAACCCTTTTTCCTACCAAAGTTCTTGGGTCGACTCCGCCAACAGGAGAAATGCGAGCGAAATGTTCATCGATTATTTTTGATATAACTATTCCAATTTCATCCACGTGTGCAAAAAAGGCAATTTTGGGATTTCCATTGCCGTAAGATGCTGTTAAATTACCTATTCCTACTTTTTCTGATTTTACATCTGGTGAAATGTTTTTTAATTCTTTTTCAATCAAAGGGAAGGTGCAATTTTCAAAAGAAGACACTGCAAAGGTATTGGATAAATTTTTTAGTAAAGTAGAAGTATCCATTCGAAACCTCCTTTTTGGTTATCATATATTCTATACCCCCCACAATGTCGAGGAGGACTCAGTGTCAATGAAGCTTTGTGAAGACAAATAAGAAAAATCTTATCACAATTCAACAGGTTCAACTAATGCTTTATTTTCTACTATTCTAATAGAAACGGGAGACTTTGGCCATTCGTGGTTGAAAAAAGGGATACCTGCGATTTCTACTAATGGTGAATTTAATTCGTAGGCAATAATAAAAGCGTTTTTTTTGTTGGTTATTCCAGCTCTTAAAGTTCCAAATACCTTGCCAAATATTATAATACTTCCACCTGCGTTAACTTCTGCACCTTGGTTTACATTTCCAAAGACTATAATATCACCAGGATTTTGTACTACTTGACCGGATCTTAAATGTTTTCTATAAATTTGGGTACTGGAAAGGTTTAACTCTTTGTTTCCAACTTTTCCTTCGGGAAGCTTGCCAAAATACGCTCCTGCAACGTTTAATTGGAGACTATTGGCGAATTTTACGATTCTATTTAATAAATTATGCTGAGAACCATCTTCGAAATATACGTAAAAACTATCTCCAACGTTAAAAAAACTTTTCATCTTAACGAGTTCTTTTTTAAAATATTCGAAAAGATCTTTTTGTGTGTTTCCCTTTGAAAAATAAAAGATTATGTCTCCGTCCAAAATTTTTGCGTATACGGGTTCATCCATCTAAACCCCCCCTAATGCAATTTTTAAACCATAACGAAAAATCTATGACCATATATATAATAACACAAAATATAAGAAATATTACATAATCAAAAATTATTTGACTAATAGGCTGTAAAGAATTCCGTGTTAGATCATAATTAAGTGTCATCGAAATAGGGTATTGGTTAGATAGTAATTATGTCTTTGAACTTGATTTGCTTTTTGTTAGTTGAATGTTGTATAATTTATCCACAAGAATATTTATTTCTTCTCTTAATTTTACCATGTTTAAGGTTTCGTATGTTTTCTTTAGTTGAGATTTAGTTTTTTCGCTAACAGTGTTGCTTTCAAGCAACCTTTGGTATGGAGTTTTAGGTTTCTCATATTCTTTTTTTACTGTTTTACCCTTGTCGTTCTTTACTTTGTTTTTTAGTTTAAAGTTGGGTATGAAGAAGTTATCTAGTAAGTCTGCTTTGCTGTAAATCTCGTTGAGCAGACTTACCTCTTCTTCACTCTCATACCTGAAATACCCCACCAATTTTCTTACCTTATCCCCGTTTTTTTGTTCCACATGAGCGTTATCGTTTTTCTTGTAAGGCCTACTCCTTGAAAGATTAACTTTGTTATTCCCTTTTACCTTTTCAAAAAGTACTTTAAGTATAGTTTTATCGTTATCAGGATGATAATGTAAGACATCAACAGGCAGCTTCGTATGAGCAAGAAGATCCATCTTCTCAACGCTCCTTTGATTTTTACCAAGCCCTGCTGCTCTTGATATCCATTGTGAATAAAGATCCGTATATACAGCTGTCACAGCAAAGGGCCCTGCACTAGATCCTCCATTATGTTCTACGAAATCAACTTCAACATATCCTACCTCTTCAAAGGCATATCTTCCAAAGTTTGCTGAAATTGGTACCTTTTGATATATGAACGCATTACCTTTATGCTTCTTTGTGGATACCTTAGGAAATCTACTTACCATTCTTTTCAATGTACCTAAGGATACCTTCTTTGCTTCTTCTGTCTTTGAAAGTTCATACAATGAAAATCTGTTATTCTTTTTCAATTCCTCGATGTATACTTCCAACATTGGATGAAGTTTTTCAGCACAAATACATCCAGATAATCCCCAACATTTCCACAAAATTACTTCATGAATAGATTCATACTTCTTCTTTGGTCCTCTTCTCTTTTTTGAATTCTTTTGAGTGTCTCTTTCTTGAAACAGATATCTCTTCTTATATCTTTCAAACCTTTTTACAGCTGTAGCTCTTTTTACTTTTGTTAACTCACAATACTTTGAAATAATCTCTGACTTCTCTTTTTTACTTGATTTCAAATATTTTTCTATCAACCTTTTGGTTAGTTCCATATCGAATGCCTCCATTTTTCCCTTGTCTCCTTTCAAAAAGAGTCAAGGATATGATATCATTTCAAAGACATCGAATTATGATCTAACCAATCTTTTTCACGGACATCTAATATGATCTAATGCGATTCATTGACCATAAAAGAAAAATATGATACAATCTAAAGAGTAAACATTTTTTGTAATGATTTGTGTTATATCAAAATTCTAGCAGTGATAAAATTTTTTAAGACTCAAAATTGCAACTAATTAAGGAAATAATAATTTTGGAGGTGTATCTATGTTAGAAACAGTATTTGATTTTATAAATTTTGGTCCAGCAGGTGCTGCGGATGCTGGTAACACGGTCCAACAGGCACAAACAGCTCCGACAGGCGGTGGAGGATTCGGTGGATTGTTGTTCTTTTTAATAATCATAATCTTAATGTGGGTTATGTTGTTTCTCCCACAAAGGCGACAAGAAAAAAGGCATAAGGAAATGCTTTCTGCTTTGAAAAAAGGCGATAAAATAGTTACATCATCAGGAATCATAGGAAAGATAATATCGATAACTAACGAGAGAATCCGAATTTCAACAGCAGATAAAACAGAGATCGATATAACGAAGAATGCTGTTGCGGGAGTTCTTTCTAAAAGCGATAGACCTGAAGCGACACCAGAAGAAACCGAAACCGAAGCCGAAACTGAAGATAAAAAATAGTTTTTTAACTTTGACTTTGTTCAGGGGGTGAAATAGTTGAGGAATAGAAGGATACGAATACTATTTACTATAATAGTTTTTGTTTTTGCGCTATTAGGGTTAATTATACCTTTGTCTGATAATGTGAATGATATAAGTATATTCCGTTTTTTTCCAAATATAAATTTAGGCCTGGATATTCAAGGTGGAGTTCTGTTAGAGTATAGTTTAGATGTACCTGAAGGAGTAGATACTTCTAATGTTGTAGGTAACGTAATTACAGTTCTAAGGAGAAGAATGGACAACGCTGGTTACACAGAGGCGATAGTGTCCGAAGTTGTTTCTGGTGGAGAAAGCAGAGTTCGTGTTGAGATTCCAGGTATATCAGATACTCAAAGGGCAGAAGAACTTATAGGTAGCAAAGGTAAACTGTACTTTGCTGAAGTATTGGAAGTTGTGGAATCTACAACTACTCCACAAATTACTAGAAATAGAACTATACAGATAAATGGTGAGCAAATAGAAATGTATAGTTACGTTAGAGATAGTAATAACCCTAACCTTTGGTATAGGGTGAAAAATGTTTTCGAATTTGGAGATTCTCCATTTCAGATTACCGGTTTAGATGTCACTGATGCCGTTGCTTCCCTTAATAGTCAAGGAGCAGGATTCGTAGTTAATTTAAATTTCAATAATGAAGGAAGGCAAAAATTTGAATTGGCTACCGCAAATTTAATAAACCAAAGGATTGCGATTATTTTAGATGAAGAGGTTATAATTGCGCCTGTTGTTAGAGAAAGGATATCGCAAGGAAGAGCTGAAATCAGCGGAATAGAGAGTATGGAAGAAGCACAAAACATTGCTGTTTTGATAAAGTCAGGGAATTTACCGGTAGATTTGGTTAAATTTCAAGAAAGAACGCTTGGCCCTACTTTGGGAAGAGATATTGTGACCACAATTATAAATGCTGGAATCATCGGGCTTATAATAGTAATGATTTACATGATTATAGTCTATAGATGGATGGGAATAATTGCTGATATTGCTTTAGTATATAATTCGCTTTTGTTAATGGGAGTTTTAAGTTGGACAGGAGCAATATTAACTCTACCAGGTATCGCTGGAATAATCTTAACTTTCGGTACCACAGTTGATGGAAACATTATTATATACGAAAGAATAAAAGAGGAACTTAGAATAGGAAGGCCCCCTTTAACTGCAGTAAAGTTTGGATTTAATAAAGTTTTTTCAACTATTTTTGATGCCAATATAACGACTATTTTAGCTGGTTTAGTTTTATTCTTTTTAACAAGTGGAAGTATTAGAGGCTTCTCAGTAACTCTCATAATAGGTGTTTTAGGTGCGATGTTTACTAACTTAGTTGTTAGTAGGCTACTTTTAGAAAGTACTTCTCACTTTTTGAAGCCTGAAAAGTACGTGAAAGGAATTGTGGTGGAAAAAGGGGGTACTAAATAATGCCAAATATAGATTTTGTTGGAAAAAGAACTTTTTTCATTTATTTATCTCTTGCTTTGATACTTTTTTCTGTAATAGTGATTTTTGTAAAAGGGTTCAATTTTGGAGTTGATTTTTCTGGTGGTAGTGAGATTATCGTATCTTTTGATAAAAGTTATACAATAGATGAATTGAGAAACGGTTTACAAAAGATAAATCCAGATTATGCCACCGCTAAGATAATTCAAACTAACCCAGGCGGAGGAACTTTGGAACGATTCTTTTATATAATTACAGTAAGAGATTCTTTTCCTATTTTGGAAGAAAAACAAGCGTTTATAAATAGTTTAGAAGAATCTTTTTCTGATTCTAGTTTAAATATTGAACAATTCAACGATGTTTCTGGCTATGCGGCTAGGGAGATTCGATCGTATGCTTGGTATGCTGTAATTATTGCTTTGATAGTTTTGTTAGCGTATATAACCATTAGGTTTCAATTTTCCTACGGTGTCGGAGCGATTTTAGCTTTAGCTCATGACGTTATAATCACCTTAGGTTTTTATTCCTTATTTGGTATAGAAATGAACTTAACCGCTATAGCCGCATTTCTTACTTTAGCAGGTTATTCTTTAAACGATACCATTGTTGTTTATGATAGAATAAGGGAAAACAGGACGAAAAATCGTGGGATGGATATAGAGAGAGTTACCAATAAAAGTATTAATGAAGTTATTGTAAGATCATTAAATACTTCCTTGACTACATTCATAGTTGTTTTTATTATGCTTCTTTTGGGAGGAAGATCAATAGCTTCATTTGCATTTGGATTAACTGTGGGAGTCATAATTGGAACTTATTCTTCGTTGTATATTGCGAGTCCAATTGTCATTGGTATGGTAAAAAGACGTAAGAAAACACAAAAAGCTTAATTAAGATAATAAAATTAAAAAGCCCTCATTTGAGGGCTTTTTTAAAAAATGACAAATGCTTTTTTAATATATCCCTCTTTGTCAATATATTCTACTTTATAAGTATCTCCTAAAACTCCCTTTAATTTTAGAATGTCTCCACGGCTTGCAATAGCTATAATTTCTCCTTCATCGTTTGTGATTTCTGCTTGATTAGTGAATACTTGCAGGTATATATTTTCAAACTTCAAATGAACATATTTTGTGGATTTGTTTCCATCGTTGTCATAAGCTGTTATTTCTAGCATATTTGATTTGAGCTTTTCGGGATTGATTTCCATCGATAGATAGTAAGATTGGCTGTTAACAAAAAAAGTTTGACCCAATATTTCAACTCTAGTAATAAGATCATTATCAAAAATACTGAGAAGCAATGAGTTGTTTTTATCTGAGACCAAAAATTCTGAAGATACGTTTATAACCGGTCCTTCTAATACAGGAATGTTTATAGATTCTTTCCTTTTAAAGGTGACAGCTTCGAAAAGGCTTATAGGATTATTTTTATAGAAAAATTTGTTCTCTTCTTTTTCGGGGATGTTAGTGGTATACTCTCCGTTTTTTCGGTAGGAAACGGAGTATCCTTTTTCAAAAATAATACTTTTCAAAGATATACTATTTTGCTGAAGATCTATAAGACTCAACAAATTACCTTTACTCAAGGCATACAAATACCTTTCATCATCGCTCCAAGCTAAATCATTAATTTCTCCATTGGAAACATTTATAGTAGATTCTAAGGTTCCGTTTTTACTATTCCAAATGTAGACATTTCCATCTGTTGTTCCTGTAGCTATGTAGTTATCATCGGGACTCCACTTAATTACCTTTATTGGAGCTGTAATAATCTCAAATTTTTTATATAATTGATTAAACCTTCCATCCCATAAGCGTAAAATTCCTTCAAATCCTCCCATAGCAAGAAAATTTGAGTTATTTGCCCAATCTAGTGACCAAATAATGTAGGGAAATTCTTCTACGTAAATTGTATTTTTAAAGGTTGGAAAATCTGATATGCTTACCTTTTTATCTAAGCTTGCCACGGCTATTTTATTCTCGCTGTAATTAATAGAAATATCTTTTATCCAATTACTATGAAGGTTTTCAACTTTCTTATAAACCTTCAAATCAGGTAGTGTAAGTATATAAACATTATTATCCCATCCCCCTGCAATTAAAAACTTTTCTGAAGGAGAAATGTTCAAAGTGGTTATTTTAAAATCACTAATTTTCTTATTTTCTTTTAATGTACCCTCAGGGTCATAAAGCGACAAGGCTCCAGAATTTTCTGAAAGTATCATATATCCATTTTTTGTTATTGCAAAGTCTGCTACTTCTTCAGAAAAAGTAAAATGATTCTCAACTATTCCTGAATCAATATTAAAAACACCTATTTCGCTGTTGGAAGATAAATAATAAATGAGATTATTATTTTTTATAATTTTTATAAGATCGGGTTTTTTTAATTCCAATAATTTATCAATTGATTTTGACTCAATATTTAAAGAGTATATATTAACTCCATCGTTTATGTAAATAATATCGCTTTTGTCATAACTCCATTCAAGAGATTTAATACTAAAAGAATCAAATTTTAGTTCTTGAAGTAGTTTTAAAGGCGAAGAATCAAAAAGTATAATCCTATTATTCAAAGTTAATACAGCAAAATTTTCATTTGATGGTGAAAATGCAACGTCTCTAATAGTTAAACCAAATGAAAAAGAATTTATTATCTTTAAATCTTTATCCAACACATAAATATTTCCATTCATAGAAAAAGCATATACATTTTTGTCTACTATCGCCAATTTTATTATTGAGTAGTTATCAATTTTAAGTTTCTTAATTTCTGTACCATTTGAATAATCTATGAGATAAATGCTGCCAGAATGGTCTGCTACTAATATTGTGTTTTCATCATAAAATTCTGCAACCGTTGGTATGGTTGAAAACTTCCGTTGGAATTCGACCTTTCTTTTGGTAATATTGTATACGTAGACCGTTTTATCTAAAGAAGTGAATAATATCTTATCATCAAAGCTTGTTAAAGAGGAAATAGATTCGTTGGTTACGTTTATTTTGTAATTGAGAAGAGAGGTATCGTTGTTAAAAACTTCTATAATTCCGTTACTTTCGGCGATTATAGTATATTTATTATTGAGGATCCATTCCACATGTGTTGGCATGGAAGAAGTTTCATAATAACGTTTAATCCGCTTTTCATTCAAATCATAAGTTTTCAGGTATTTATTTTCCACAATTGTGGAAATATCTCCGGTACTTTCATTTACAAAAAAATCAATAATTTCTAAATATTCGAAATTATTTATTATTAAATTAGATAAAATACTTATACTACAAATAATCAAGATAAAAAGTAGGAAGAATTTTCTCAAAGTATTCAACTCTCTCTCAACGATTTTAGATTTTCTATTTACTATTATATAATAAAATGGTCTTAAAAAGAATGTTGGTATAAAAATTAAAGGCTTTAGAAATAGAAAAGTGCTGAAATAGCTTTTGCTGTTCTGTGCAAAATGATTTTGTAGCTTTGTGCAAAACTTTTTTTGCTGATCTATGAAAAACGCTTTTTTATAATGTTTTGAAATAACATCCAAACCCTCATTTGCCACGCAAATGACGTATGCAAATGATGTGTCGAATTTGGGGTTTTTAAGGGTGAACCCCCTTAACGCCCTGGTGAAGGGGCCCTATATATAAAGTTTTAGGCTAAGAGCAAAAGGAGGCTTTAAATTTGAGTGAAAAAGTGAAAATAATCAATGTAATAAAACAAAGAGATAGCTATTTTGCTACCATAGAGAATAATCCTTTTTATCCTGATGGAAAAGGTGGGCAACTTGGAGATAGGGGTGAAATTGATATCGCTGAAGTTTTAAGTACCACAGAAACAGGAGTTATCTTAAATAAGCATTTAAACCCAGGTGAATATTTTTATGAAATAGATAAAAAAAGAAGATTTGATATAGCTCAACAGCATACTGCACAACATATATTGTCAGCCGCTTTTGAAAGGATAGCTTCGTTAAAAACCGTTAGTTTCAAGATGAGTGAAGAATATTCTACTATCGATTTGAATGAGCAGAATATTAAAGGAGAAGTGTTGAATAAAGCCCAAGAACTTTCAAACGATATAATTGCTAAATGCATAGAAGTAGAAGAAATATTTACGGATAGAGAAGGAACTAAAAAATACAATTTAAGAAAACCTTTAAGTGATAAAGTAAGCGGTGAAGTAAGGCTGATAAAAATTGATGATTTTGATATATCTGCTTGTGGTGGTTTCCATGTAAAAAATACAGGTAACATCAACCTTTTAAAGATAATAAATGCAGAAAGAGTAAAAGGGGATTTAACGAGGGTGTATTTTTTAGCAGGTATTAGAGCCATTAAAGATTATTCGCAAAAAGATTTGATTTTAAAAAGCATTTCTTTCATATTGACATCAGGATTATATGATTTAGAAAATAAAGTAGAAAGTCTATTAAATGAAAACAAAGATTATAAGAATCGTATGAAGAAGTTAGCAGAAAAAAATGCTTATTATCTTGCAAAAGATTTAATCGAAAAGCCGCTGATAGTAAATAAAAATAAAATAGTTTATTATAAAAAAGAGGATGAAACAGCAGATTTCTTACACAGATACGTCGATTTGAAAGATTACACACTCATTGTTGAGGATGAAAAGGACAAAACCTTTTCTATTTTCTCAAAAAATATTAACTGTAAAGAGTTAATAGAAAAATTAAAAACAAATAACAACATCAAAGGTGGGGGAAGCGAAGTAAGAGGTAACATAAGCGGCGACATAAAACTTGAAGACATTCTCAAAATATTAGAAAAATAGCCCAAGGTTGGGCTATTTTTGAGAAATAAACCTTCTAATTCTTAGTTTCAAAAATTTTCACGTAAAAATCTTCTAAGTTTTGTTCGTTTGCATTGTTTTGAAGTAAAACTATATTTATATACGGATCATAATTTTTACCAGGTTCATATACTTTGGAATTTGGATCCAAGTCCAATAATCTTTCAATTTCATCTTTTGATAAATGAAGAGTTTTTGGAAGAATATGTACGTTTTTATCTAATCCATCTTCTATAAATTTATCGAGGCTAATCTCTTCATTTTTTTCATAAGATACATATTTCAGGATATCTATAAATATATCGGCTGGATATCCCCCTGTGATTGCTCCAAAAGGATTTTGTTGTTCGTCAAAGAATACGAATGTTGGTGTATATCTTGCACCAAAGGCATAAAACAACTGACCATAATTATATTCTTCTCCTTGAAATGTGGCTTTTTCCGTCGTAGGGTAGATTTCAACAAAAACAAATTCTGTGCGTAGCCATTTTTGAATCTCTTCATCCAACAAGGTTGTTTGTTTAAATTGAGTACACACTGGACACGTGGGTGATGAAAACATAACTACAACTTTTTTGTTTGTTAACTTGGCAACTTCGAAAGCATCATTGAAATTTTCAAAAACAAAATCATCTAACGGGACAGGAAATATTGTAATTACCGGTAGTATAAATAACAGTGCAACAAAAAATTTTTTCATAAAAAACACACCTCCATTTTATATCACACTTAGATTGTTAAAAATCCCAAAGGAAACCATAGTCCCCACTACCATAAGCGCAATACCACCAATAATTCTCAAGGATTTTTGCCATTTAGGTTCTCCTAAAGTTACTTTAGATAATATTTTACTGACAATACCACTAAAGAATAGAAACGGGATGGAAATTCCCAGAGAATAAACAAAAAGCAAAAGAGCTCCTCTCAATGCTTGGCCTGTAGTCGTTGCTAAGGTTAGAATCGAAGCCAATATTGGACTTGCGCACGGGATCCATACTAAAGAAATTAAAATCCCAATTAAAAAGGCGGAAAAAAAGGAATTATTTTTATTGTATTTTTTTAGATCTATATTCTTTGGAGAAATCAAACTTTTATTCATCAAAAACAGAAATCCAAATAATATTATTAATACACCAGCAAATATGTTAATAACGCTTTGATATTGTGCAAGCATCATACCAATACTACCAGAAATACTACCTAACAAGGCAAAAAAGAGAGAAAGACCAAGAAAGAAGCCCAAACTCCTTTTGATGACCAAACGAGTGTTTGAGATATCAGGGATCACCAATGCGAAAAAAACTGGTATTAAAGGGAAAACGCAAGGGCTAAAAAAAGATAATAATCCACCAGAAAACGCAGTTAAAAAAGTAACAGAATTTGTTATGGCAAGAGAATTCATCCACTTTACTCCTTTTTCCAAATTATAAAAAGTTAGCCATACCCCGCCAAGGTATTTTAATTATATCACATAAAATAGAGTTTTAGCAACAAAGATTTGTATTTCTATGGCTAACCTAGTAAGAAATATTTGTTTTTTCTTCAATGAATAGAGCTTCATTTTTTGTCCGATGGGTTTACTACTTTGGTAATCAATATTAATTTGAATGTAATAAAAATCGTTTATAATTCTTATACCCTCCCCTTATGGGGTGGATACAAGCAATTTTATGAAACACGAAAAGATTCTTAGAAAACTTAAAACAGTGCGTGGTTAAATTGATGCAGCTATAAAAAGTTACAATAATTTGGAAAGGAGTGATAAATTATGATGGGATTCGGTTTGGGAATGATGTGGGGAGGATTTTCTTTGATTTTCTTGATAATAATTATCATAGCAGTGATTTATTTTATTAATAATAAGAATGACGATAATTCGAGTTCATATCACAACAATAATAATGACTTTCCTCATCAAGTTGATAGAGCTGAAGAGATCGCTAAAGAGCGTTATGCTAGAGGTGAAATAAGCAAGGAAGAATTTGATCAGATAATAAAAGACTTGAAATAGGATTAAAAAAATAAAGGTTGTAGAGACAAAAAGGCTTGACTATGAGGGGCATGAGTAAATAGATTTCTGGAGAGGAGTGTATATTATGGGATATTGTTATCTGTGGGGCGCTTATGGTCAGAGTATTCTAGGCGGATATTGGTGGATTATACCTTTGCTTTTCTGGGGATTGCTTGTAACGGTGATTGTGCTGTTGTTTAAGGCAAACAATAAACGCAGCAGCTATCATGCTCTGGACATTCTCAAACAAGAATATGCTCTGGGGCGGATTTCCAGAGAAGAGTTTTTGACTAGGAAAAAAGATTTAAAGTAATATTTAAATAATAAAAGTCGGGAGATCGAATCTACCGACTTTTATTATGAAGAGCTGCTATAAAAAACCCTGCCTAAAAAAGTTCACTCCTTTATCCAATCGAAAACTTCTTTTTTTGAAATAGTTGCCAAAGCTATGTAGTTATCCGCTCCACCATAGTAAACATAGTATTGATCACCATATTCAACCAATGCATCTGAGAACACAACGTTTGGAACTCCTCCGAAAATTTCCCACTTTTCCTGAGGTTCCAAAATAGGTTCTTCTGTTCTTTTTAATACCTTTGTTGGATCTTTTAAATCTAATAGCATAAAGCCCAACCTGTAGATAGGCCTGATATCTTCTTGAACACCATGATACAAAAACAGCCAACCATAAGGAGTTTTTAAAGGTGGGCCACCTGCTCCGATCTTTAAGTTATCCCAATAATCTTTTCTTGGAGAAGCGATTTTTACATAATTGTCCCAATGTATTAAATCATCAGAATATGCGAACCAAATATCTGGTTCCAACCTATGAATTAAGATATATTTTCCATTAACCTTTTCTGGGAACAGGGCAGCATCTTTATTAGGACTTTCTGGTAAAATACTTCCGTATCTTTCCCACGTGAAGAAATTCTCTGTGGCAGCTAAAGATATTTTGATATTTCTCGGAGAATAAGCTGTGTAACACATATAATATTTTCCATCTATATGCGTTATTCTTGGGTCTTCGACACCGTATAGTTCCGATAAATCTGAGGGTTCAAATACAGGTTTTTCCATTCTATTAAAGTGTAGACCATCTACACTTACAGCATAACCAATCCGAGAAACCATATCTTCTCCTTGGGCGCGGTACAACATATGAAAAACTTTCCCATCATAAACTACGGCAGGATTAAAAACAAACCTAGACTCCCACAAATGCATTGGATTTGGACCAAACAACGGATTTAATGAATGCCTTTTTAACTTCAAATTCAATATGTATCCCTTCCTTTTAAGTACAGTTTTTTGATTGTGATTATTTCAAAGACATTGAAATTCCTTGTAAAAAAGCCTTTCTGAAGATAATGAAGATAAGCACCATTGGCAAAGTTTGGATCACCGAACCTGCCATTACTGGTCCAATATATGCACCGTATTCATGATTAAAGCTTGCAAGCAACACAGAAAGAGGCATTTTATAATAATCCTGAATAACGATGAGGGGCCACATAAAATTATCCCATACTCCTATGAATGTGAAGAGCCCAACAATGGCCATAACGGAATTGTTTAAAGGTAACATAATTCTAAAAATAATGAATAGATCGCCGGCTCCGTCTATTTTTGCTGCTTCGATATAGTCGTTTGGGGTCCCTCTAAAGCTTTGAGTCATCATAAAAATGCCCCATCCGCTCATAATAAAGGGAACAATTAATGCAGCCAACGAATTTAACAAATGCATGTTTCGCATTAATATGTATAAAGGTATCGTAAACATGAATCCAGGAAACACCATTTGGAAGATAATGAAATTAAATATCCCATCTCTTGCCTTAAATCTATATTTTGACAAGGCAAAAGAAATAATGGCAGATGTTATTATAACACATACTGTAACAGTGACAGATACAAATAAACTTATAAAAAATGCCCTTATAAAAGGTCTATTCATTCTTTCGGCGCTTTCTAGTATAAATCTAAAATGTTCTAAAGTGAACTTTGTTGGTAAGAATCTGGTATAGATTTCAGCGGAAGGTTTCACCGATGCCAAGAATAGCCATGCATAAGGGTACAACCAGATTAGAGCTAAAAAGAACATCACTATATGAAGAATTACATTTCCAGACTGTATTTTTTTATTTGTCATACTAGATCAACTTCTCTCTCCATAGTTTTCCTTATTACCCAAATCATTCCAAAGCTAATCATAGCAACAAACACTGCCATTGTCGCTGCGTAAGTTGGGTCCATTCTTTGGAATGCTGTAGTAATCATATGCATCATCGGGGTTAAAGTACTTCTCATTGGCCCACCCCCGGTTATCATATAGGGTTCTGTAAATATTCCAAAAGCCAAAGTAATAGCCAAAACCAAGACCATTATTATAGAGGGATTTAATAGTGGCAATGTGATTTTAAAAAACTTTGTAAGACTTCCTGCACCGTCCAACTCTGCCGCTTCATATAAAGATTTTGGTATAGCGGTTAACCCTGCATATAGTATTAAGCCATAGTAGCCAATGAATTTCCAAATAACTATCAAAGCAATGGAAAACATCGCCCATTGTGGGCTTGTAAACCAAGGAATAGTAATACCGAAAAGAGTATTTAAAGCTTTATTTACAGGTCCATTGACAGAAAAAATGTTTGAAAACATAATAGAATAAGCAACTCCTGATGAAACATTGGCTAACAAAAAAGAAAGCGCTATAAATGTTTTTCCAAACTTAATTTTGTTGAGAGCAATGGCAAAGAGTAAAGCCCCTATTAACACAAGGGGGATATAGTACATCATAAAACGAAAAACATTAGTTACTGTTTTCCAAAAAAGAGGGTCGGTCAAGACCCTCGTAATGTTGCGAAAACCGACGAATTGAGGAGATCCGACAAACCTCCATTTAGAAAAAAGGAGTATAAATAACCATACAAAAGGATAACCCCAAAATATTGCCGCATAAATTAAATATATTGAAGAAATACCGAATCCTTTCCTTGCTTCTTTTTTTGCTAACCCCTTCCTTTTACTCATCATTTTAACCTTCCCTTACCAAAGGATTCTGTTTATAGCTTTAACAGCATCATCCAAAGCTTTTTGAACATCTTTAGTCCCGTGCATCAATGGTTCTACCAATTCAACAGTCATTATATCTTGAACGTCAACAGTTGTTGTAATTGGTGCAGGGGGAATAGCATAAGGAACATATTTGGCGTATTCGGCTGCTAAGGGATTTGCCTCCCAAAAATCAGCAAATATTTCATTAGTTAATAAGTCTTCTCTTGCTGGTGGCATTTTGGTGTATTCTAGCCATTTTGAATCAAAATCTTCTCTAGAGAATACCCATTGAACGAATTCCCAAGCTTCTTCCAAGTGATCTGTAGTATTAAAAATTACAAGCCCCTTTGCATCGGCAAAAGTATAAATCGGTTGATCACTTGGATAATTGTCAGGAACTGGTGGCGGCGTAATAACAATATCATCAACAACCTTTGGGTACTGATTTTCTGCATAAGCAATGCTCCAAGGCCCCATCAATGTTCCAGCAATAGCTCCGGTATAAAATGGATCGGTACCTAAATCCACGGCAGTCCATTGGTTATCAAACATTGTTTTGATAAACTTAGCTACTTCTTGGCCAACTTCGTTGTTAAATGCTGCCCTCATCCTTTCGGTGTCTATATAGGGCTTTCCTTTACCTGCTGCATAGTAATATGTTATAAAGTCAAACCATCTATCCCACCAGTTTCTTCCGGCAATTACTTGAATGGAATATCGTTCCATAGGTACCACAAAGTTTTTAGAAAATTCGTAAATCTCTGAGTATGTTCTTGGGGGATTATCAAAACCAGCTTCTTTCAATAAAGAATCTCTCCACCACATCAAAACAGGGTTTGAATAAATAGGTATGACATATGCATTACCGTTTATTTTCCAGCCTTCTATAATACTTCCCATCTTTCTTGTTTCAACAAGTTCATCAAAGCCTTCTAATTCATTTAAAGCTACTAATTGGTCTATATCAGCTAACTGTGCAGCAAATCCTGAAAAAATGTTGGTCGAAATATCTGGTGCTCTTCCCGAAGCTATGGCTGTTAAAATAGCTTCTTCTGAACTTCCTGCTGCTGGAATGGTAGACCACTCGATATCAATTTCAGGGTGTAAGGTTTCATATTCAGCAACGACCTCTTTCCAAAACATTTCTTGCTGTGGATTAGGAGCGGTCCAAAAAACGAGTTTTGTCTGAGAAAACGCAAAAACCGTCAACAATAACACAATAAACACCACTGTTACCTTTTTCATACTGATCATACCTCCTTTGAATTGGCGTTACTACTCAATGATTACTTGTAACTTTTTAAAATAAGTCATTTTATATCTTATATTGCTTGGTCACTATTCTTAGCTATTATCGTACTGTCCCTTTCTACAAAAGTGGTGAATAGAGAGATCATTGCTGGATGAGGATTCTTTTCATTGATCAAATCTATTAATCTATTTAAAGCGATATTCCCCATCTCAAATTTAAAAACTTTTACCGTGGACAGTTTAGGTTCGGAAACTGAAGAAGAGATAATATCGTCAAATCCAATTAGTTGAATCTCTTTTGGAACATGAATTTTTTTCTTTTTTAAAAAATTTAAAATTATTAAAGCTATAACATCGTTTGAAGCGAAAATTACATTGGGTTTTTTGGATAAAGATAGATTTAATGCATATAATATACCTTCTGGAGTTTCGTCGCACTCGAATGTTTGAGGCAGCAATCCAAATTCAGTCATCGCTGCGGTATATCCTTCAAATCTATTTCTAAATCCCCAATATGTAAGTGGACCGTGAATATGTACAATCTTTTTATATCCCCGTAAGATCATTTGTTTTATTGTATAATAAGCACCATCAAAACCATTTGAGATTACCGAATCAACTTTTAAAGCAGGAATGTAATTATCTACCAGTACCTTTGGTAAATCTGAATTTTCAACAAAGTTGGGTAGGCGGTCTCCTCCCATTATCAGCAAACCATCTAAATCTTCCAATAATTTACTATTTCCATTATCAAAGGTTTCCATTTTTATTTGGATATTGTTTTCTTTTGCTAAAGTTTCTATTCCTGCTAAAACAGTTGTATAGAACTCTCTTATACCAAACGAGTCATTCCCCTTGAGAATTTTGTCTATTCTTTTACTAATGACTAAACCAATATTATAAGAACTTTTTTTGTTAGCTAAATTTCGAGCAATTCCCGAAGGTTTATAATCTAATTCTTCGATAGCTCGTAAAACTTTTTCTTTAGTTTTTATTGAAACATTGTCTTTTGAATTCAAAACTCTAGATACTGTGGCTATTGATACACCGGCTAATTTTGCTACATCATCTATCTTTGACATTTAGTAATACCTCCATATTGTAAGCGCTTACAAAATAATTATAACATTATACTCAAAGAAAATCAAACTTGGTTATAGCTGAATAAATCCAATTAAAGTTAATTATTCTCAATTATTTGAAAAAATCTCCATTTTTCTAATAATTGATATTCAATAAAATTGTATTTACAAAATCTAAAATAAGAAAATAGGAGATTTTAACTGCTAAAAGTCCATAATTGCTTCTAATTACATATAAACAGTTATAATCGACCTTGCATAGATTCTTTTTAGGTGCTATAATTATTAATAATGTTGTAAGCGCTTACATAACTATAAATTACAAAGTCTGTTTGTTTTGTAAGTATCACTTTAAATTTACTATGAGCAAGGAAAGGAGGAGGAATAAAAGTGAAAAAAACCAGGATTTTTGTAACTTTGGTGACGGTTCTTCTTGTTAGCTTCTCACTTTTTGCTGAGGAAAAGGTGTTAAAAGTTTCTACCGAGCAAATGACAAACCTTGATGTTCCATTTGTGGTGAGTTTTTCTGAGCTGTTGGATTTTGTTGGATATGATTTCGATGCTAACTGGAATTCTATCAGAATAAAAGATTCGAAAGGTAATGATCTTCCTTATCAGATTGTAGATGTTGATCAAAATGGAAGGATTTCCTCTTCAGATTTCCTCCAATTTGTTTTTAAGAATGAAGCCAATATCGTTGTATCGGATGATTGGGATATAGACTTACTTCAATTCGAACCAGCTTTCACAATTGAGGAAAAAGACGGAGAATATAACGTAATAAACAAAAATTTTACGGTCAAGGTAAATAACCATGGATTAGCAAATTTTACTAAATTTGGCAATGTTGAAGGAATCTTGTATAATGAACTCGGAACAGCAAGAATAGCGGGCTGGTCAGGTAGCACATACTATTTAGACGGGAAATTAGGTAAACACGTTGAAACAACATCTATGGGATTAACGGTGAAGGATTTAAAAGTTTTTGATCCAGGACCTGTCGCTGTAACTATTCAGGCTGTACTTTCCTATGAAGATCTTCCCGGTCTCACACAAAAGTTAACCACACATATTTTTAAAACTGGGGATGTGCTAGTAGAAAATGAATTTTCTTTCTCCAATTACGTTGACATAATGAAATTACAGGTTATGGCTACAGCACCGTTAACAACTGTTGATGATAGTTCGTTACATATCACTCCTATATTTAGAAGAATAATTTGGTCAGAACAATTAGGAGTAACTCCATATGAATATTGGAAGGAAAGAGACGCCATAGAAATAGTTGATGAAAATGCTTATGTGGTATTTCCAGCTATCGATTCTATGAAACCTTTATGGTGGGGAGCAACATATGCCTTTGTTTCTATGGAAGATTGGAGAGCAAACTTTTCAAAAAAATATGGTTTGATAGCTGCAGAAATATTACCTCAAACACCCGTCGTTTATTCAGATCTTAAAAAATTTGTTTATAATGATTTTTGGTTTTATGAAAGTAGAGAATTTCGAGATGGGATATTCAGATGGATCCCAGGAGAATTGAATAATTATGAAGCCACGAAAGGCACCTTTGAAGGAACTAATGAAGCTGATTGGATGATGAAATTCAAAGCAGGAGACAAAGTTACTTATACGAGATATTTTTCAATTTATTCTGCAAAGAACACTGTAGAAGCTATAAAATTGCTTGAAGGAAGAGCACATGAGATACAAAACTTAAAACTCATTGTTCAGTAAATCTTTTATTTCTGCAGCATTTATAAATGCTGCAGAAATTTTTTGTTTCACAAAGTTTATGAGGAGGAACAATTATGAAGTGGAGGAAATTAATGATGTTTTCTTTGATTTTGTTATCTGTAATTTCTTTTGGTGTGTCCGAGATAAATCTTAATCATCTTGAATTTTTAAGGGACGAATTCATAATAGAAGGCGAGACGAAAATCGGTTATTGGATATATGCAGAAAAATTTGGAGATACATATGTTCACACAGAGGCAAGAGGTGAAGGAGTAACTTGTGTAGATGATGTAGCAAGGGTTGCAGTGTTGTATACAGAACTTTATAAACTCTATCACAACGAAGTTTACCTTCAAAGAGCAAAAGAAGCTTTAGATTTTGTGATGGCCCTTCAGGACTCTGATGGAGATTTCTATAACTTTATTTTTGATGATGGCGGCATTAATAAGCAAGGAGTAACGAGTAGAAAATCAGCAAACTGGTGGGCGGCAAGAGGATTTTGGGCTATCTCAAATGCATTAGAAATCTTTGATGAGGATCGGGATTTTCAAAAGAAATTAGAAAGTTCTGCCAAATTAGCGTATAGTTTTTTGTCAAAGAGCTTGGATGATAATTATTTTTTAAATAAAAATTCGGATGTTTCTTCCGTTTTCCTTTTGGGGGTTATTGAATATTATCAATATACTAAGGATGAAAGTGCAAAAGAATTGGCTATAAAAATTGGAGATTCAATTCTTAATACACAGATAAAAGAAGGGCTGTTGAAGGGGGCTTTCGATGAAGGAACAGATTACCAATTATGGCATAGTTGGGGGAGCAGGCAAGGGGAATCTCTGATTGAACTGTACAAAATAACAGGGAATACTAAATATTTAGATTCTGCAATCTTTTTCGCCGATGAATTCTATCCAGTATTGCTTTCACTAGGTCCTGTTTATGAAATAGGAAAGTATATAAAAATGTATCCTCAGATTGCTTATGCAGTCGAACCAATAATTTCAACTTTGGTGAAGTTGTACTCAGTTACCCATGAAGAAAAATATGCCTATATGGCTGTATTGTTTGGAGGCTTTTTTGAAAGGAACAACCATTTATCTTCTCCTATGTATGGACCTAACGGTGAGGGTTATGATTCTCTACACTCAATATATATTAACAGCAATGCCGGTGCTGAATCGACAATATGCGCTTTGCTAAGTTTAGTAAGGTTAAAAACCTTACCTTCCGAGATTCAACCATTAACTTCATCTAAGATAGTTGGTGGGCGGCAAACTCTATTGTTTGAAGCTGAGAAAATGAATACAGGCATTTATTCTTTCGAATTAGATAATGCCAACAACATTAGGATTAAGACTGAGGAAAGTATAAGGATCAGACAGAAAATTGACAACTTTTATTCTGGAGAATATGAAGTTTACATATCTGGGTCTTTTGATTCTAACACCTACGTTAAAGCTTCTTCTGGAGATAATTCAATAGATAAAAACTTAGAGCCAGGCGATGGTATCATGTACGTTGGAAGCTTAAATATGAAGGATAATCAAATTATTTTGTATTTAAAACCTGAAAATGGCTTTATTTACATAGATCAAGTTATTTTAAAACCAATAGATCCTATTTATATATTTGAATTCGACAAATATTATTATGAATTCTCAAAAGGTAAAATTGAAAAAACAACTTATGAAACAAAAGCAGAAGAAAGTTTATATACTCAAACTGCTGAAGTTGAAGGTATTTTTATTGAAAATAGCTTTTTATTGAATATAGAAGAGTTATTTAACAATGACGGAATTGTAAGTTTTTCCAACAGAAAATCCGGGAATTTCGATAACTTCGATGGAATAATAGGGGCAAAATACCCAGCAGAAGAACTTACAAAACAATTAGTGAATAATTTGTTATTTTATGAAAAAGAAGATGTGTATTTTAAATTTAAAATTGATGGAAACGATAACCTAATATTAACTTCTCAAGTTATAAATCTAAAAAATATAGAAAAAGCATTTGATTACATATACATTGTAGGAGCGAGTGATCATGGAAATTATACAGGTAAGATATTGATTCTTTACCAAGATGGATCAAGTCAAGAAGTGAATATAGCCTTTTCCGATTGGTGTCAATCCCCAATCTATGGTGAATCTGTTCTTATGGAGTTTGGTTATAGATACGATAGCTTAGGAATAACAGAAAATATCAATCCCAAAATGTATTTGTTGAAGGTTCCTCTAAAATCTGTGCCTGTGCAATCTATCTTTTTGCCTCAAATTCCAACGATGCATATCTTTGCCATATCTTTAAAGTGAATTCGATTAAGAACCCCGTTATACTTTTTGTAAATACAAAGGTGAAACCCATTAATGAATAGTAGATTCTTATACAAAAAAGACTTGGGAGTATCCCAAGTCTTTTCTAAATTATCATATCTTTTTTGATGACACTTCCATCACTGTCGTATATTTCAAAATGGATCTTTTTTATTTTCAAAATATTTGCTGGATCGTATGGTTTCACATCTATTTTGAAATCCTTGCCTACTTTTGTTATATCTATCTTTAAATTACCAAACTCACCATTTGTGAAGTTGTAGGTAATTCCATCGTCGTCATAATAATTGTAAATAGCGTGATCGCTAACCAAACCTATGACTGTTAGTTCTGTAATGTCTTTCTCACCTACATAATTCATAGGTTCGGACAGAACTATCAAGCTATTCTCTTTTATAAAAAGAGGAATTTCATTTAAATATGCCTGAATGTAATAATCTCCGGGTTCATAAACCTTCATATTTCTTTCTTCGTACTTGCAAGCGGTCCAATTTAGCCACTTCACATCTGGCAAGTGTACGTATCTTCCCTTTTTGTTTTGTTCGTGAACGGGGGCTACCATCAAAGAATCTCCATACATGTACTGGTCTTCGATATCTTTCACCCTATCTCCTTCAAATACAAAAGATAAAGGTTTTACAAATGGGACCGATTCTTTCACGGAGTTCATATATTCTGAGTAAGTATAAGGTATGAAAGCGTATCTGAGCCTCACTATATCTCTCATGATGTTCAATGATTCTTCATCGAACTGCCAAGGTTCTTGAGGCCTTGTATTTAGTGCGGTATGGTTTCGGTAAAAAGGTGTGAATGCTCCCAATTCCATCCATCTTATAACTAATTCAGCAGATGAATCTGCTCCAAAGCCACCAATATCAGCCCCTGTGTAGAAAAATCCCATCATGTTTAAAGATTGCAGCATTCTTATATTAACAAGCATGTGTTCCCACCATGATTTATTATCTCCCATCCATATGGAAGCTATCCTGTGAAGACCAGGATAACTGCTTCTTGATAGAAGCAAGTATCTTTCATTCGGGTTTAACTCTTTAAGCTCATCTGCAGTGGCTTTCGTCATATTGAATCCATATAAGTTATGAACCTTTTCGTGATTTATTAAACTACCGTCATCTAGTTTGTGAAAGAAGCTTCTATAATCTTCTGGGTTGTTGGCTATGTTCAAAAGTGTTTCTCTTGCCAAGAAAACCTCTATACCGGCATTTTCCTTATTTTCCTCTAAATATTTTAAGATTTTCAAAAGATTGTCTAAACCTTTAGGAGTATAGAATATTGAAGGTTCGTTCATATCGTTCCAAAAACCTTTTATTCCCATATCTGTAAAGATTTTATACTTCTTCCCCCACCATCTTCTAACTTCTGAGTTCAAAAAGTTCGGAAAGTGTGTGGCTCCTGGCCAAACAGCTGCAACAAAGTCGTTACCGTTTTCATCTACACAAAAAAAGCCTTTATCTTTGCCTTCTTCGTACATTTCATAGCCCTTTTCTATTTTTACCCCGGGGTCTAAAATCGGTATAACTTTTATTCCTATTTCTTTTAGGTCTTTTACCATTCCTTCGTAGTTAGGGAATTTTTCTTTGTTTATCGTGAAAACCTTGTAACTATCCATGTAGTCTATATCTGTGTAAATGACGTCACAAGGAATTCCCGTTTCTCTAAATTTTTTTGCTACATTTCTAACTTCCTCTTCAGAGAAGTAACTCCATCTTGATTGCTGAAACCCAAAAGCCCATTTTGGAGGGATGTAAGGTTTTCCAGTTAAATTAAAGTATTCCTTTATTATGGATAGCTTTTCATCAGAATCAAAGATATACAAATCAAAATCTTTTGAAGGGACGGTTATCTTTAAAATATCTTTATCTGTAAACCCTATGTCAAATATTATTTCGGAAGGATAATCAATGAACAATCCGAAAGTACTTTTTCCATCCAAGATCATAAAAGGGTGAGAACCGTATAAAGACATCTTATCAGGGGTATGTTCCGGATCATCTGTGTTGTAGAATCTGTATATTTTACCTCTTTTGTTCAATGCCCCTAAAGTTTCTCCTAATCCATATACAACATCTTCTTTCGACATATTGTATATGAAATTTATTTTACCATCTTCTTCTTCAACTTGAAAATATGGAATAGTATCGTTTTGTTGGAAATCTTTGTTTTCTAAGTCAACGATCACCGCCCCCGTTTTAAAAGGTTTGCCGCTTCTGTACAAAGTAGTGTATTGCGTTAACTGCATCTTTGTGAACATAGGTAAATCCTCCTCAAATTTTTATTCTAATTCCATCAGAATAGTTGACCAATATTCAATTGTTGGAACTTTTACAATTAACCCATTTTCTGTTTCTGAAAAATCTATTTTTGAAAAAAATAACTGATTATCAGCTGAAGCAAAATATACATTTTTAATATTGTTTAAAGGAATAAAAATTTCTATATCATTGATTGTATTGGGTTTTTTTGTTTTCATTCTCCAAAAGTTGGTACTTGTCCCTACAAAATTGACAAGATTAATGAAAACATACTTAGAGTTCATCTTAACATTGTACCATATAGAATCTTTTTTTGGGTTCAAAGATAAATTATTTCCTTTTAATTCTACTTCTTTTTCTGGGATATCAAATAATTCTTCATATCTTACTTGGTAATCATAGTAATTCCTAAGTTTATTTAGTAAATCTTGACTTACAATATCTGCGTCACCAGGGAAATAGGGTCCTCCAAGTATTAACATATATTCTCCCAGTTCTAATCTTCTTCCACCACTTATTGCAATAACAGCATCGGTCAAAGTAATATTTTCTTCAAAAGAGGGATTAATGTAAGCAGCAGTTATGACATCCTTTTTGCTTCTTTTCTTAGCTTCTTTGATCATTTTGTACATATCTTCATATGTATTACATGATTCCCAAGGTTCAATATAAATCACGTCTGCTTTAGTTTGAGATTGAATTTCCTTAGGCCAATTATTAACATAATTAAAGATTACAGGAGCTTCTGTTTGCTGTTTCAATTTATTTATGAATTCCTTAAAACCTTTAGATGTTATGTAAGGTTTATATTCGTTATCTTCTAAGTAAAAAGATGCATAATCTTTAGGGTATCCATATTGATCTAAATGTATCCCATCAAATCCAAAATTTAAAGTCTCTTTACATTGTTGTATAAGAAATTTTGTCCAACCTGAATCTTGATAAGTATTTGTGATTAAAATTTTTTGATAAAAGTCAACAGGTTCATAATGCTCACCTTTTATTTCATATAACAACCATTCGTGATTGTTTAAGCCAAGATTTCTTTCTACACCGTAAATAGAAACATACGCCATGGAAAAAATATTATTTTTATGGCCTTCTCTTATTAGTTCCTTTAAAACGGAATTTGATATGTTTTTTTGTCTATTCCAAGCATCTTTGTAATTTTCTTCTTTAGAAACTAAATATCCATAATCATACATCCAATCATAATATTGCAAAGAGTTGATATGGTATTGAGCTAAATAATCAAAAGTTTTTTCGATGTTAATTCTTTCTTCACCAAAATCTGTTAAAAACCCATAGCGAGGTGACTCAGTCCACGAATTTAAAACTGAAAAGCCTCTACTTAAGATCAGATTATCATTTAAATAAAAGTCTAATCCATACCCTCCAACTTTATAAGGAGCTTTTAAAGACATTTGCATGATTTTTTCGACTCTAGATATGTTCATACTTAATTCATTAATTGTTTGAATACCTTTAGTTATAACAATTTTAATTTTTTTAGTTTCATTAGGAAAATTCAACAACCTTAGATTTATAGAATCATTTGGATAATAGAATGATTTATCAAACAAAATGTCCATACTTTCACCTCCAAGTATTGATACGAACAAAAGCAAGTTGTAAAAGCTTAAAAATATGATTTTCTTACGCAATTAAAAGTCCCTCCTTTCAGAGTTTTAAACCTCCTTCAGAAACTGATTGTATAAAATACTTTTGAAATAGGACATAAACTACTAATACAGGAGCCAAAGAAATCATAGTTCCCGCAAATAAAACATTCCATTGAACGCTATATTGACCGTGGAAAGTCATTATACCGATAGGCAATGTCCAATTGTTCTTTGAAGTTAATATCAAAGATGGCCAAAAATAGTCGTCCCATATTCCCAAAAAAGACATTATAGTTAACGCTCCTACAGAAGGGAGAGCTTGTGGGAAAACTATATAAATAAATCTCTGCCAGGCATTGGCTCCATCCAATTCTGCGCTTTCTTCGTATTCAACAGGCATAGCTTCAAAAAATCCCCTCAAGAAAAAGGCGTTGAATGCAATTCCTCCTATTCCTCCTGTTAAAATAAGTGTAATTTTGTTGTCCATCAACCATCTTATTTTACTAACAATGTCGAATTGAGGAATTATGAGAAGTAATCCTGGTACGGCTAAAGTAGCAATTAGAAGGGAGAAAAAAGTTTCTTTCCCTGGAAAATTATACCTTGCAAATCCATATGCCGTTAAAGTGGATAATAGAACATTCAAAATAATTGCAGGAAGCGTTATGGTGACGCTGTTTATAAAGTATCTGGGAAAATCTGTTTCTTTCCAGACAGTTATATAATTTTGGAATGTGGCAGGCTTAGGGATTAATTGAGGTGGAACGGTGAAAATATAACCTGTTTCCTTTAAGGAAGTTATAAACATATAATAGAATGGAAAAGTCATTATTATTGCTCCTAAAATTAAAACACAAAAAATACCTATATTAATTATTTTTTTTGAGATTTTTCTTTCCATTTTTTCACTCCTTAATAGAGACTTCTTTTAGCTAATAGTTTTCTTTGAATTTGGGCTATGGTAAAAACAATAATGAAGAAAATTACCGATATTGCTGACCCATAACCAAAGTGGAAATAATCGAAGGCTTCTTTAAACATATATGAAGACAAGACCTCCGTTGATCCCATCGGTCCCCCGCCAGTCATAACATAAACTGAAAGAAAAACATTAAATCCGCCAATTGTAAGCATGACAAGTTCGAACATAATTGTGGGTACCATTAAAGGTAAAGTAATTTTAGTTGTGGTTTGCCAGCTATTAGCACCGTCTAAAGAAGCCGCTTCGTAAAGTTGTTTAGGTATTCCTTGAAGTCCGGCTAAGAAAATAAGCATCGACCACCCTATGCCTTTCCATATGCCCAATGTGTAAATAGGTATCATTGCTGTTTTTGGGTTGGATAGCCATGGAACATCCTTCTGTATCATATGAAGCAAGTCTTTTAATAGAAAGTTTACTAAACCTCCTCTTGCAGCAAAGAGATATTGAAACAATATTGAGACTATTACCCAAGAAGTAATGACAGGCAAATAGTACAGCAACCGAAATAAAGTTTGACCTTTCATTTTTCTATTTAAAAGGAGAGCTACTAAAAAGCCAAAAACCATTTGTCCAGGAACTGTAATTAGTGTATAAAAAATCGTATTCTTAAGAGCTGCATAAAATTTTGGATCTTGAAATAATTGGGTATAATTTTCTAAGCCAATAAATTTATTAGGAATATTAGGATTAATATTCCATTTATATAAACTCATAATGAAACTTTTTATAATCGGATACAAAGTCCACGCAAGATAACTGATCAAACCAGGCAAGACAAAAAGAAGGCCAACCAATTTTCTTCTCTTTTCCCTAGTCATTCTTTATTCCTCCTATAATACAAGAAATTATATTAGGTGGAGGGGAATATCCTCCACCTAGAATTTTACTTTCCATTCTTATCTATAGTCATTCAGAATTTCTTCAATTTCATAAGCGGCGTTATCTAAAGCATCCTGTGCCTCTACTCCTCCTATAACCGCATTTTGCCAGGCACTATCCAAAATATCGTTGATTTCGTTCCAAGCAGGATGAGGGGAGCGAGGAACTGCTGTTTCTAATTGTTTTAGATAAACTGGGAAGAATGGATGTTCTTTAATTTCAGGTTCGTCAAGTAATCCATTCAATATTGGCATCTGACCAACAGTTGCAAATTTTAGCTGAACATCCTTTGAGGTCAAGAATTTTACAAACTCCCATGCTTCTTCTTTGTATTTAGTAGAGTTGAAAATAACTATGTCTTCACCACCGACAACAGACTTGGATCCTCCTTTACCAGCAGGAATGAGGGAATAATTAATTTCTGAATCGGGATACTGACCTTTTATAATACTCCAAGACCATGGACCATCAAAGGTCATAGCATAAATGCCTTCAGCATATCCTTCTAATACACCAATTCCCCCTCCTCCGATAGGAGCAATATAGCCTTGATTGTATAAATCTTTAAATGTTTTTAAAGCTTCGACACTTTCAGGTGCATTTATGTATCCTTCTGCCTTCGAATTTGTTGGATCAAGGATTTGACCACCAAAAGAATATATCCAAGGCATACTATTCCATGGTCCGAAACCAGTATCTGCAAAACCCCATTGGTCAATCTGTCCGTCTCCATCAGTATCTTTGGTTAAAATTTTGATATATTTAATAAATTCTTCCATATTTGTTGGAGGCGCAGTTAATCCACTTTCTTCAAACATTTCACGGTTCCATAACAAAACTCTTGTATTTGTATCCAAAGGAACTCCATAATAGTGACCTTTCCAGTAATTTGTAGCCAGTGGGCCAGTTAAAAAGTCATCTTTAATTTGTTGAAAATCCTTAGGAAATTCCTCATCGACTGGCAATAAGACGCCAATATCAGCAAATTGTGGGACCCAGATAATATCCATCCTCATAACGTCAGGGTATTGTGCAGCTGCTGTGCTTACGATCAATCTTCTTCTCATTTCATCATAAGGAACTTGAACTTCTGTAATTTTGATGTTCGAATGTTCTCTTTCAAATTCCGGTATAATTTCTTCAGTTAATAGTTTATACTCACCAGAAGTAGTGGAATAACTATGCCAAAAAATAACTTCCTTAACCTGAGCTAACATGAAGGTGCTAATAAGTACCACAACCAACAAAAAAAATGCTTTTTTCATAATACCTCCTCCTCAAACATTGATTACTGACTTTGGAAACTCTAAAACACTCACTAAATAATGATTTTAAAAAATGATTTTTTACAAAATACCTCCTTTCTCTTTATACGTTTTTATTCAGTATTTGAAACGCTTTTTTGCTATTTCTCTGAAAAGTGAGACATTTTATTGTATTCTTTAACCCTCATAAAAACCACCTCTCATTTTCAAAATTTTTGTATTTCTAAACTGTCTAAAACATTGATATAAAACATCTCCTCTTGAATTACTTGATACACGCCACCCAACATCCATGCTTTTGGTCCTAAGTTATCAACATCGTAAATCACCCTTTCACCTAAATTTCCGAAGGCATTTTCTCTTGCATAGTTTATAGAGTTTTCTAAGAAATAATCTGAAAACTCTAAGGCTTCTCCGCCTATCAAAAAGTATTCAGGAGTAAAAATATTGATTAAATTTTTTATGGCTGTTCCTATTAATGTAGAATATTCGTTGAAAACCTCGTGTGATACTTGAGGATCTTCTTTTAAAGCTAACCTTATAAAGTCAATTTCTGATAACTCCGTATTTTTAAACGTTTTATAATATTCTTTGAGGAGCGTGTTTTCACTTTTTGTGTTGATCTTATTAACCAAAGATTCAAAGCTAGCTTCTGCTTCCAAACATCCATAGCTACCACATCTACATTTATTTCCATTCCCTTTTATAGTCATGTGCCCAATTTCTCCGGCCCCGCCGTTTCCAGTGTAAAGATTTCCATTTACAATAAGTGAACCCCCTATGCCAACCCCTAGAGTCATAACTAATGCATGTTTATATTTTTTTAATTTCCCTTTCCATAAGTGAGCAAGAGCGAAAGAATCAGCATCGTTTATTATGTAAACAGGTACCTTTAAGATATTTTTTAAGATTTTGCCAAGTTCAACGTTTTTCCAATTTAAAATGAAAGAATCTAGAACAACACCTTTTGTTGAATCGATAGTACCTGAAACAGCTACAGAAGCTCCGACTAAATGATTTTTATTTTTTTGTTCAACATATTCTTTAATTAGATAGGAAATTTTATGTGGATCAAACTCCTCTCCAAACTCCTTTCGTTCCTGAGATAAGATTTTTCCAGTTAGATCAGTGATTATCAGTTGAAGATATCCCAAACCTATCTTCACACCTAAAATATTTCCAAAATCTGGATTAATGCATAATAGAATGGGTTTTCTTCCTCCGGTCGAAGTACTTTCTCCAACTACCCTGATCAAACCCTTCTTTAGTAAATCAGAGGTAATCTTTGTGACTGTTCCACCACTCAAACTTGTTTTTCTTGCTAGTGAAGCTCTGTCGATCTGTTTTTCTAAAAAGATTTCCTTTAATATAGTTTTCTCATTTATATCCCTAATTAATTCTCTGCTACCTACTAAAGCCAATTTTTCTCCTCTTTTCTATAAATTTTAGAATAATTTTATTATCTTACTTTCTTTACTATCGAAAGTAAGTTTATAGAAATTATAAAACTGTTTACAAAGATAGTCAAGTTTGATTACAGCAGATTATGAGCAATTACGAAGGTTTAGATATATTTAAAAGCGTTTACCTTGCTTTTTCTTAAAAATAGAAAATGAGGCACTCATATGAGTGCCTCAATATAATAATAAAAATCTCACATTTCGATTAATTTTTCTTCTTTTAATCTTTGCATATAATGATTAACTTCTGCTTTTAAATCTTCCTCAATTCCCAACTCTGCTTTTGCAATTATAATAGCATCTTCTTTTGAAAATCCTAGTTCAAATATATTTAAAAATATGTCTAAGAAATCTCTAAAGTTAGGTATTTTTTCGCTAATTTGGTTCATCCATTTTCTGTCTGTGATATTGTGCCACGAATCAGAAATCGGTCCTATATTTTTTCTTATCTTTCTTTTTTGGGATGGGATCAAATCAAAGTTAATTTTTTCTTTGAAAAAGTTAATTAATTCTTCTTCAACATTTCCATATTTGGAGAACTGTTTTAGTTTTAGGTACGTCATATAATTTACATAATTGGTGATGAGTTTGTTTTGAACATTGACTAACTTGAAATGATTGTTTATAATTTGGCCTTTCACTTGTGCCGAAACTTCTTCACCCATGTTGTCTAAATCGTAGATAGTTTTTAAAACAGCTTTTCCTATCCAGTCAAGGGTGTCTTTTGAACATTTATCAACCGTGTCATCGCTTGAATGGTAATATCTATTGGGCCAATTTGTTAATGACACAGCAGGTATTCCCAAGCTGGGGTCTGAAAACATGTAATGATCAGAACCTCCAGAATATCTTTCGAAAGATGATCTAAAAGCAGAATATTCTAAGTTCGCGTAAAGAAGTTCTGCTAAAAAAGAAGGTATTGCCCAGGGGGATGGAGTTAATTTAAGAGTTGATCCTGTTTTAAATTGATCTTCCCCCACCATATCTAAGTTTATAACGTAAGCGTTTTTTGGGAATTCTGTTGTTAAATAAGCGGCTGTACCGTACATCTCTGCTACCCAAAGACCAATGATTTTTCTGTTTAAGTGGTCTTGGAATTTCTCTAATACTCTCATTATTTCTGCCAACAATGCTGAGCCGCTTGCATTGTCGTTGGCTCCTGGTTTTGGATGACACAAATGAGCGGTT
Organism: Petrotoga olearia DSM 13574; assembly: GCF_002895525.1. GTDB lineage: Bacteria > Thermotogota > Thermotogae > Petrotogales > Petrotogaceae > Petrotoga > Petrotoga olearia. Next base: position 123,069 of record NZ_AZRL01000012.1, on the reverse strand, counting down.
AAAATAATAGCTGGTTGATCGGTATCTTTCCCTAAGTTTTCTTGTAAGACTTCTAGGTTATTTGTTCCTTGATCTGCATCCAAAAAGGCTTCTATGTAAACTTTTTCTTTTTTTAGCTTTTCCCTTAATTCTTGAAATTGATCATAAGATAAGGCGTAACCAAAGGCGTACTTATTTTTAAAACTTGGGAAAGAAGTATAATTAATGGTGTCGGGTAAAAGTTCTGGAGTTCTTCCTATGGATTTATCCTGAGCTTTCATGTAATAACTGAGGACACACCTCGCGTTGAATTTTTCTACAGCATAGTGGTAGACTAAAGTGGGGTTACCATCAGCCAATACAGCATTTCCGGATTCAAAATTTTTGTAGTCTTCCTCTGTTTCTCCTTTTCCTACATCGAAGACTTTCAGTTTCTCTATTCCATCAGTTTTATCTGATAGAAATATTGCTGAGATAGGTGTTAGAGAAAGATCAGAGACGATATATTTTCCCCTTTGATATTTTAAAAAACCTCCCTTTAGATTCCAGCTTGGAGGACTTTGCCACGTGTTGTAAGTTTCACTCATAGGAAAGGTTAACAACGTTGAATTTTTCAAATAATTTTGGATTATTTCTCTCGCCTTGGAATATTCCAAGCTACCTTTTGCTCTGTGAAAATCGGAGATTTTTCTGATTAATTCAAAAGCATTTCTTGAGGAAAATTCGTAAAATATATCTTTTAAATCTATCATTTTATCCCCCTCGTTTTCAAAGAATGTCTTTTTCTTCTATAAGGTCATTACAGGCTTGTTCGGGGGAAACGTGGTTAATATGAAAGCCTGTACCCCATTCAAAACCTGCCACATTAGTTAATCTCGGTAATATTTCTATATGCCAATGATAATATAGTTCCAGCCCATCTATAAACGGTGAAGTGTGTATGAATAAATTAAATGGTGGATCGTCGAGTTTTTTATCAAACCTTTTGGTTATAATAGAAATGGTTTTTGCTAGATCTTCAACTAATGTCGGTTTGTTTTCTAAGGATCCGAAGTCATGTGAATGTTTTAGTGGAAGTAACCATGTTTCGTATGGAAATCTGGAGGCGTAAGGTTCTATAACAATGAACTCATCCGTTTTGAAAACTACCCTTTGTTTGTCTTTTAACTCTTGGTTTATTATGTCACAATAGACACATCTTTCTCGAAAGTCATAATAAGATTTGGAGCCTTCTATTTCGGATTTAATCGTAATAGGAACGATAGGAGTAGCAATGAGTTGTGAGTGCGGATGTAAAAGGGAAGCGCCAGCTTCTTCTCCTTTGTTTTTGAATATTTGAACGTATTTTATTCTTTTATCTTTTCTTATTGTTTGGAACCTTTTTATGTAAGCCCATATTATTTCTTTTATTTGATCCATTGGCATATCTGCAAATTTTGCGTTATGTTGTGGAGTTTCTATAATGACTTCATGATATCCATAGCCAGACATTTGGTCGTATATCCCGATACCTTGTTTTTTGAGTTCGTTTTCAGAGTGGAGTGCTGGAAATTTATTTGGAACAACACGAACCCACCATCCTGGGGAGTTTGGAGTAGAGTTAGCATCTCTAAAGGCTATTATTTCTTCCGGGGTACTGTATTCATTTCCATAATCAAAAGGGCAGAATGAGTCTTCTGATTTTGGCTGTTGCTTTTTGAAATCCATGGGTCTTTTCGATCGTTCGGAAGATATTATAACCCATCTTTTTATTATAGGATCTTTTCTCAATTCCATCATTTCAATGACCTCGTTTTTTGTCAAGGGCAATTTTGTATAATTCGATGTATTTCTTGGCAGTTTTTTCGTAAGAGAAGTCTTCTTTCATACAGTTTTCAAAAATATTTGTCCAATCATCTTTCCTTTTTTGATGAAAGTAGATGGCTTTCATTAAAGTGTATAATAGATCTGCTTCTTTGTATTCATGAAATCCAAATCCTGTTCCTTTTTTATCTTTAGAGTTGTATTCTGAGACGGTATCTTTCAACCCCCCAGTGTATCTTACAACAGGAACGGTACCGTATCTCATTGAGTACATTTGGCCTAATCCACATGGTTCATACTTAGATGGCATCAAAAATATATCAGATCCTGCGTATATCTTTTGAGCTAAATCAACATCGAAGGTTATGTTTATGGAGATCTTTTTAGGATAAAGCTTTGTCAACGTAGCAAAGTATTCTTCATATTTTTTATCTCCTGTTCCTAATAGCACAAATTGAATATCGTTGAGTAACAATAAGTCCATTATTTTTGAAATTAAATCGATTCCTTTTTGCTCAAAGAGCCTACCAATAAAAGAGATTAGGGTTATATTTTCATCCTTAGTGAGCCCTAAGTATTCCTGTAAACTTGTTTTATTTTTTAACTTGTCTTCGTATGATTCAATGGGATGAAAAATATGAGGATCTTTTAAGGGGTCATAAATGCTATAGTCAATGCCGTTTAATATACCAAACAAATCCTCAGATCGAACCTTCAATATACCTTCTAACCCGTAACCGTATTCTTCACTTTGTATTTCTTTTGCATACGTAGGACTCACGGTATTTATTATATTACTGAACAAAATTCCACCTTTCAACACATTTATTTTTCCATAATATTCCAGAGCGTTTATGTTGAAGAGGTAATTAGGCAATCCAGCCTGATTTAATACTTCGGGGTTAAAAAGTCCTTGATAACCTATGTTGTGAATAGTTAATATTGTTGCTATCTTTTTTAAAATGTTGTCTTGTAAATAATGGGTTTTTAGATATACAGGTATAAGAGAAGTGTGCCAGTCGTTTATGTTGATAACGTTTGTGTCGGGTTCGCATTCTTTTATAGTTTTTAAAGCAGAATCACAGAAGTATGAAGTCTTCAAAAAGATATTTTCTTCATCATATATGTTTTTTGAATCATAGAGAGAATCGGTTTTTATGAAATAAATTACTACAGAGGAACCTTCTAAATAACTTTTATAGACGCTAAAAGGAGATTTATGTGTATGGGAATTAGGTATTAAGTCCGTTTTTACAACCTCAAATTTAGAAATATCAAAATTATTTTCTATGTTTTTATGAAAAGGCATTATAACGTATATTTCTTCTCCTGCATTTTTAATATATTTTGGTAGGGCTCCAGCTACGTCTGCCAAACCTCCGGCTTTAGCGAATGGGGAAACTTCGTAGGATACATAAGCTATTTTCATAATATCGCCTCCGAATGATTAATTCTACTCACAATTGGCTTTTTTTCAGCTTTCTTTATCTCCCTTTTCTTCGTATATACCTTCATACTCTATATTTTCCTCATCTAATATATCAGAAATGAGGTCAATATTTTTAATACCAAGTTTTAGACTGATCATTCTTTTTTTATCACTTATTTTGGCTGTCATTAGAGAAAGAAGGTTGATTTTTCGGTTCGCAAATATGCTTAAAACTTTATTTAGTTCTCCAGGAATGTCATCTATCTTTATTACCGCCCGTGTTCCAGCTTCATCCATGGCAGAGATTGTTTTAAAGGATTTTAATACTTCAAAAAGTCCAAAGACTCCCACAGGATGCATTTCATTGTCAACAACAGGTAAAATTCTAGCTCTACTTTCTAACATCAAAACCAGAGCATCTTCTAACAGATCAGTATCAAACAAAAAAGAATCGGTAGGATCTAATATTTCTATTAATTTCGTATCAAAATCATAAGAAGAAAACGTAGTTAAATCGTTAAGGGTAATTAGATTGTACAGAGTACCATCTCTTCTTATAACGACCAAATTTTCTTCTTCACTGCTTATTTTATCAAAGACTTTTTGCAAGCTTTCTGTGTACTCAATTGTTTGAAAAGCTTCATTTTGCCATATTTTTACATACATCATACAACCCCCAATATAATCTGTGAGGAAAAAAGTAAGAATTATAAATTGCTCATAAGGTATGCGAAAACTTGGGTATCTTTAATTAAATTGTCTATTTTCACATATTCGTTAGGTTGATGTGCAGTTCCATCAATCGTTGACCAGACAACAGCAGGGAACCCAGCCCCACGGACTATCGCCGCACAGGTACCTCCACCTATTCCACCAACTTTAGCTTGTATATTTCTAAGTTCTTTTATGCTTTGTTTTAATATTTCAACACAAGGATGTTCTTTTGAGGTGGGCTTTGTTGAATTTTCAATATGTTCACCTTCGATTTTTATTTTGACATTCCATTTCTTCTCGTACTCTTTAGATAGGTTCTTAAGGTTGCTTATTATTTGCTCAACATCATAATTCGGGAGAATCCTTCCATCGAAATATATAATATCTGTGCCGGGAATTGTATTTATGTTTTCAACATTTGATACTTTCTTTGTTGGTTCAAAAGAAGAGTAAGGATAATTAAAGAGATCGTCTTGCAGATTATAAGTTTCATGGAAATATTTATCGGCTGCAATTGCAAAATCCATACCAGCCCTATGGGCGTTGATGGAGATATTAGGCATAGATGCATGGCCTTGTTTTCCAATAGTTGTTATTTTTAACCACATAATCGATTTTTCTGCAACTTCGATGAAGCTTCCATCGGATTCTCCAGCATCTGGTACGTAGAACCAATCCTCTTGTTTAAATATTCCTTGTTTTAATAAGGATTTTATTCCGAATTCTGAACCAGTTTCTTCGTCTGAAACCAAAGCTAAGGCGATGTTGTTTTTTGGTCTCATTCCTAAATCCATGATAATTTTTACGGCATATAGTGTTGATATTAAAGAAGCCCCGTTGTCCTCACTTCCCCTTCCAAAAATCTTTCCATCTTTTACTACCGGATGAAAAGGATCTGTTTCCCATAATTTAACATCTCCAGCAGGTACTTTGTCCATGTGAGTTACAAACCAAATAGTTCTTTGTGGATTTTGACCTTTGTAGGTTGCAACTATGTTGGGCCTGTATCCATATTCAACAGCATCGTCAGGAGCGTCGTATCTTTTAATTTCATCGAAATTCCAACCTCTAATCAAAGATTCAAGCCATTCTGCAATTTCTTTTTCTCCAGGTCCACCCGCCCGTGGATTGACAGAGTCAATTGATATGAACTTTTTTGAACTTTCAATAATTTCTTCTTTTAATTCTTCTACTTTTGCAATTATCTTTTCCTTCATTTACTTATGCCCCCTTTGTAGTTATTTATAATTCAAAACCATTTTTTCTTTTTGAATATAATTATCATAATCACAGCTATAGTTGCCATAATTCCTAAGATTAGGAAATAACCAAATCTCCAATGCAGTTCTGGCATATTCTCAAAATTCATACCATATATTCCGGCTATAAAAGTTAGAGGGATAAAAATAGTTGATATTATGGTAAGAATTCTCATTATTTCGTTTAAACGGTTGCTTGCTATCGATAGATAAATCTCTGTCAAGTTATTTAAATTCTCCCTCAGTAAATCAATAGATTCGCTTATTCGTATGGTATGGTCGTAAAGATCGTTAAAATATATTTGATTTTTCTCATTCACAATACCTTTTTCTTTTTTTTGCATTTGAAAGAGTATATCTTTTAAAGGGGCTACAAATCTTCGGAACCTTAATATTTCTTGCTTAATTTTCTTGATTTTTATAAAAAGTTCTTCTTCTATATCTTCTGTGATTTTTTCGTCTATTTCTTGTGTGTAAGAAATATAATTACTTAGTTTTGAGAAGTAACTATCAACCACGATATCCATTAAGGAGAAGGTTAGGTAACCTAAATCTTTGTTTCTGATATCTCCTGCGTTTGACTCGAGCTGAGTTTTTAGCCATTTTGTTGCAAAATTCTTTTCTTCTGAGAAACTTATCAGTATATTCTCTTTTATGATCATACTGAATTGTCTAAATTCAAGCTTTTCATTTGAATCAGAAATTATTTTTAAGACTAAGAATGTATAAGAATCATAGAACTCAATCTTAGTTCTTTGATTGACATTAATTATATCCTCCATCGTTAACTTGTGAATGTTAAAAATTTCCCCAATGGAAGTTAATTTATCAGGGTCTGAGACATTTTCAAAATCGATCCAATGAATTTTGTTTTTATCTAAGGTTTTTAAAAAATCTGGATCAACATTTTCACGAATGTTATAAGTGTGTTGATCGTAGGAAACTACGTTGATAATAGCTTTAGATGGCTCCAATTTTCCTGTGTAAATTAGTTCCCCTGGAGGGGTTCCAACTTTGCTTGAATTTTTTTGTTTACCTAAATTCATAGTTACCTCCCTCTTTAGAAAGGTGTAAGATCAATCGATCTTCAAACTGGGGATCGTATTCAAAAGTTATGGGTTCTTGTAATGTTTTGATACTTATTATGTGTCCCTTTTTTGGATTACCGAAATCGGCTAATAGGTAAAGGTAGAATAATATTTGAAATTTATAATCGTTGATTTTTTTTGGATCTTTCAAGTCTGAATATTTGTAATCCAGAATTTCTATATCACCTTTCTCTATGATAACTTTATCAGGAATCCCAAATAACATGTACTCTTTTTTTCCTATATTCAATTTTTTCATGAGTCTCCATTCATTTTTTATTATTTTATTCTCAGAGGGTGTGAAAGCCCTTTTCACTATATCTAATTCATCAAAACCCTGTGGTAGTTCTTCGTTTTCTACCATGTATTTAATGTGGCTTATATTTTGAGCACTTCTTAGTTTAGAGTGTAAAAAAGATCCTCTAAATATGAGCTCTTGGTCTGAAAAAATATTTGTTGAATCAAAAGAAGATGAAGGAGAAATAAGGGCTCCATTGAGATCTTCTATTAGTTCTAATTCCTCAGATTTTATTTCCTTGATTATGTAGGTTGGGGCTATATACTTTTTATACGAGAGATTGGTTAAGTCTTTAAGATTTTGTTGAGGTATATCTTTAAACAAAGCATTTTCTTCATCTTTGTTTAGAGGTTCAGGAGATTTTTCTTTTGGTTGTTGAATATTATTTGATTGAATTATATCTATCGTATTTGAATTTTTTAATGTTAGGAAGAAATTATTTAATGTATCGGCTCTTTCGTTTGAAACTAAAATGGGTATCAGAAGGTCTTTCGCTCTTGTTATTCCCACATATACTAATCTGTTGGCTTCGGTTTTATCCAAAAAATCATTGTTTTTAAACCATTTGAGCAGCCAATGGTCACTGTTTTCTACGCTGTCTTTAAATACATTCTTCAAGAGGTAATATCTATTTCCATCCGCATTAGGGATCGAAAATTCCGCATAGGAACCATTTTTTGTACCAGAAATAGAGTGATGTAAACCGATCATTAATACAATAGGAAATTCCAGGCCCTTAGATTTATGAATGGTCATTACTTTCACACTGTTAGATGTTTCATCTTCAATAGAAGCTTCTTCTTCAGAGATATTAGAGGCATTTTTTAAAAATCTAACCAATTCAGAAAAGGAATTTGCCATATTGTTGTATTCTTCAGCTTGATTTATAAGTTTTTTTATATTGGATATTGAAACTTCAGGATCGTTTGTTAAAGCGAGTTTAGAGAAGTAATTGTTATCGTTTATTATACCTTTCAGTATAGAAGAAGGAGTTAAATAATATTTGAGATCCTTGTACTTTTTAAGCACTTTATAACTTTCTACTACATCTTCAGGGAATTCATTTTTTATCTTTTCAAACGTTTCAAAAAAACTTCCCTGACTTTTTTCTACTAATTTGGAAAGATCTTGAAAACTCATGCCTACTAAAAGTGACATCATGTATCTGACAAACTGGTAGTCGTTGAAAGGATTTTGAATTGAGTTGAGAGCAGCAAAGATAGCTTGAATTTCTGGTCTATTGTAAAAAGATTTGCTGCCGAATATATAAAAGGGTATATTATATTTAAAAAAGGTTGTTCTAAGTATTTTTTCTGTATTTTTTAATTCTTTTGAAAGGACAGCGATATCTTTTGGTTCTATTTTTCTTCTTTCATAATATACTTTATTATTTTTTCTTACCTTGAAATCCATTTCTTGTCCTAACAACTTTTTTATAACTTTTGCCAACGTTTCTATTTCAATGGCTAGGCGATTTTCTTGGTTGTTTAATCCATTTTCATCCGTGGGTTCAATTAATATGTATTTAACTCTTTTAGTATCATCTTCACTCAACGTGGGGATCGCTTCGGTCTCTTGGGGAGGGATTTCGGGTTCTGATATATCTTCTTCTTGGAAGGAGAGATTTTCTAGAAGTTTGGGATCAATGCCTTCCATCTGTAAATTTTCTCTTTTAAATAATGAAGCTTCTGAAAGGTGATTTGCGAAATTTATTATTTGTTGATGAGATCTTCTGTTTTTAGTTAATTTTCCCAAAAGAACTTCTTCATCAGAGTTTTGAGCCTCTGTTAAAGAACGAGAAAATACAGAAACATCCGCTCCTCTGAAACGATAGATGGATTGTTTTCTGTCTCCAACATAAAAGAAATAATTATCTGTCGTATGAAGTTTGTCAAAGATTTCTTTCTGAAGATAATTGGTATCTTGAAATTCATCAACTATGATATATTTAAATTTATTTTGATACTTTTTAAGAAGATCGGGGTTATTTTCGAATTCTTCTACAACCTTTTCTAAAACCGCTTTGAAGTCGTATAAAAAATTATCGATGGTTAATCCCAAATAGAATTCACTAGCGATAAGAGAAATAATTTTGACAAGCCATAAAAAGTTTTTGTAAAGTTCGGAGAGTTCTTTATCTGCTAATTCTAAATCACTAGTTAATAAAACTCTTGACATTTCAATGCGCCAGTTGGAAACGACATCTTGAATTATTTTTTCAAACTTATCCAATCCTATTTCAGAAAGTATATTTTTAAAGGATTCTTTAAATTTTGTTTTTTCTCTATTTAAAGTTTCAACATACTTTTCTATTTTTTCCTTCCTTTTTGTTGATAAGAAGTTAAGCCAATCTATGTCCTTATCTTGATATATTTCTAAGGAAACTCTTAAAGCCGAATAAACCGATCTTTCAACTTCTCTATCTCTCTGAAAGTCGCTAATTATACTGAAATTCGGGTCTACTCCCATGGAAATGTTGTTTTCTCTTATTATTCTTGAACAAAAGCTGTCTATAGTTTTGATCCATGAGCGGGATAAATTAATTTTTACTTCGTTCCAATATCGGTTCCATTCTAATTTGCTGGCACCATATGGGGGGGAGCTTTTATCCAATTTGTTGGAAACTTCTTCCATGATCCTGTTCTTCATTTCAGAAGCGGCTTTATTTGTAAAGGTCACAGTAAGAATATTATCCACTATCTCAGAATTTGGAAAATTCTTTTCTAACACTTTGATAAAATATTGTGTAAGAATATAGGTTTTGCCCGTTCCAGCCGATGCTGAGATGAAGAAATTCCTATTTGGATTGTCTATCTCTTTGTAAACATCAACTTTTTTTACACTCATTTAGTATCTTGTCCTTTCAAATTAAGAACCAATTTGTATTAAATATTATACCATATTCTATTATTGATTAAAAACAAAGACGCTCTATGGTATAGAGCGTCTAGAAGGTAAGTTAGAAGTATTTTATTTGTCAATTAGCCGTTACTTTTTTTAGTTCTTCTGTGTTATGTGTTTTTTCATAGACAAAATCTTTTGTAACTTTGCCATCTTTGATCTCCACTATCCTACGAGCATATTTTTCCACTATTTTCATGTTGTGTGTGACCATTATTATGGTTAATCCTAACTCTTTATTTATCTTCATAGTTAGTTCCATTACCTTTTCAACATTTTTTGGGTCAAGAGCCGCTGTATGTTCATCTAACAACAGAAGGTCAGGCTTTGTTATAGAAGCAAGAACCATGGCGAGGGCCTGTTTTTGCCCTCCAGAAAATTCTTTGACTTTTGTTTTAAGTCTGTTTTCTAATCCCATGTTTAAAGATTTCAACAATTCTAATCCTTCGTATTTTCCAAATGAAAAGAATCTATTTCCTTTTTTGGATCCCAAGATCAAATTTTCTTCGAGGGTTAGATCAGGGAATACACCTCTATCAGGTTCTTGATACACTATGCCAACATTTCGAAAGAGCTTGTAGGGTTTAATTCTTTTTATGCTTTTGTTATTTAATGTAAAGCTTCCTTGATCTAACACTACTTCTCCAGTTAAGACTTTAAGAAGCGTTGTTTTACCAGCACCATTGGGACCTATGATAGTGACGAATTCTCCTTTTTTAACGATTAATTCGAATTTGTCCAAGGCTTTTTTTTCATTAACTTGATTTTTATTGTATACTACTCTGATGTTTTTAAGCTCAACCATTTTTTAAATTCTACCCTCCTCAATCCTATTACTATTATTATGAACAACGCAGTTATTAGTTTCATATCGCTTGATTGGAAGCCTATCGTGTAACCATATCTCATGGCTAACGCCAGTAAAAATTGATAGACAACAGCTCCAATAATGGGGCATAACATGTTATAGAACAGATTTAGCCTCCCAAATATTATCTCCCCCAAAATAACCGCCGCCAAAGAAGTTACAACTATGCCTTGCCCCATATTTACATCTGAAAATCCACCGTACATAGAGAACAAGGATCCCGACAGCCCCGCGAAGAAATTTCCTAAAAATAATCCTATTATACTCATAATTTCAGGGTTCATACCAAGGTTTTTGATTCCTGCTTTGTTCCCTCCGTATCCCCTAAGGGCAATCCCTAACTCTGTCCTCAAAAAGATTATTGTTAAAAGAGCAGCTATAGATACTACTGTTGCTATTAAGATGGTAGAATTATATCCAGAGTTTTCTCTGAATGGAGATAAGGTTTTTTTGGTTTCATTTACTTGTAAATTGCTTTGATTCTCCTTTGAGGTACTCATACCTAAAATGTCATCTAATTTTGTTCTCTCTGTGTATTGTGCTTCTTGTTGCGCTGTTATTTCTTTTGGAACCGAAACGTTCGGTCCGTTCATGGCCCTTATGTTTATCGAATAGAGCATGGTCATCACCAATATGCTGGCTAACAAGGAATTTACTTTTAATTTGTTATGTATCAGTGCGGTTACTATCCCAAAAAAACCAGCCATTAAACCACCAAGAATCATACACAGTATCCAAGGCAGGCCTGCGTACATAAAGGCAACGGTTACCGCACCACCTAATACATACGATCCATCCGGCGTTAAATCTGGGAGGTCGATGACTCGGAAACTTATAAACACACCCATTGCCACAAGGGAGGCAATTAATCCTTGTTCTAATATACCCACTAAATCCATAATTTTCCTCCTAAAATTTTTTCATGATCATTGTGTATCTACTATTTCATCTGCAATTTCTAAAAATTGTTGAGGTATGTTTACATTTAAGTTCCTAGCTCTGTCCAAATTTATATAAAACGTTAATACGTCTGCACCCACTATTCTTGACTCAATTTCGTAAGGTTTTTTACCGTTTATGAGATCAAGGACAATTTTTCCTGTTTCTATTCCTACTTGATAATAATCAAAGCCAAAACCTAAAACTGATGTTTTTCTTGCTATATCAATGTCTCCTGCAACTACCGGAATCTTGTTTTTTTCAAATACTTGATCTAAGATTTCAGCAGATGAAGCAACCAAATTATCCGTGGATAGATAGGCAACATCTATTCTGTTTGCTTGAGCGTTTAGGGAAGTAACAAGTTCGTTAGCGTTGGTTCCTGTAATTTCAATTACATTGAATCCTAGTTGAAGTCCAAATTTCTTGGTTTGATCAGCTAAAAAAACAGAGTTAGACTCTCCGGTATTGTAAAGTATAGCTAAATTTTTGGCATCAGGAAATATTGTTCTTATAAGGTTTAAATGTGTTTCAACAGGGACCATATCGCTTATTCCAACAACATTTCCGGGATTTTTACCAAATTTAGGTATCAAACCTGCACTTATTGGATCCGTAACGGCACTGAATACCACCGGCTTGTCTTTTATTTCGGTTGCCGCTGCTTGAGCGGAAGGTGTTGCTATTGCAACTATTATGTCTACATCTGTTTTGAACTTGTTGGCTATAGTTATAGCGTTTTGAAAGCTATTTTGAGCACTTTGATGTTCATATTCAAAATCTACACCCGAATCTTCAACGTAATCGATTATCCCCTGATAAATTTTGTTTAAAGCTGGGTGCTCTACAATTTGTGTGATGCCAATCTTTACACCGAAAGTAAATGTGAATAGAGAAACAATTACCAAAGTTGTTAATACTTTTTTCATACCCTCACACCTCCTGGAGATTTTGTTTTTTTGTGTTTTATTAAAAAAAAAGGTGTCTACTTTTTCGTAGACACCCAATTTGTTCTTCTTATACCTACTTGCTAGCTAATAGGTAATGGAAGGCACCAAAATGGGTGTCTTTCCAATACCAAAAGTAGAAATATTGATTATTTTTTGATTTTAAAATATTGAAAGCATTTATTAAAACTTGTAATGAAATTTTTTTCATAGTAACCCTCGCTTAATTGAAATTTAATTTTTTAAATTATACATCAACAAATAAAGGTTGTCAAGTAAAAATTGCACTTTTTACAAAAGATTAGAGAAAATCTTACAGAATGCTTCTGTAAATTTGATAAGGAAAGGCTGAGCATTAAAGTAATCTTGAGATATGTGGGAACTAATTTTTAAATCCTCATGAAAAATATCTTCTATTTGTTTAGTTTTTTCTCTATCGTATATTAAAAGGTTTGCCTCATAATTTAGTTCGAAGCTTCTGATATCTATATTTGCGGTTCCAACGGTTGATATTAAGCCATCTATCGATACAAATTTGGAGTGTATGAACCGGTCTTTTCTGTAAAAGTACACTTCAACACCATATTTTATAATTTCTTCGAGATATGTCCTTGAAGCAAAATATACTAAAAAATGATCCATTTTTCCAGGAAATAAAATTTTTACTTTAACACCCGAAAGAGCAGCTATTTTTATAGCAGAGAGAATGCTATCATTTGGGACAAAGTAAGGGGTAGCTATGTATATGTGATCTTTAGCTATAGTTATCATCTTATGGATCATTTGCATTATGGATGAATTTTCTGACTCGGGACCGCTTACCGCTATTTGGACTAAAGAATCTCCTTTTTTTTCTTGCTTTTTAAAGTATTTAATAGGATCTAAATTTTCTTTTTTCCTCTCTGCCTTTACAATTGTTTGATAGTCATCAAAAAAAATTTTTTGAAGTCCGTTTACAGCCTCTCCCCTGACTTTTAAGTGAAGGTCTCTCCAATATCCCAAACTACTTTTACCAATGTATTCATTTCCAATGTTTATTCCACCAATAAAGCCGATTTCAGAGTCAATTATCGCTATTTTTCTGTGATTTCTGTAATTAACCTGAGTATTTAGGAATTTAAGCACCGGCGATAGAAAATAGCTGTAAAAAGCAATTTCAACTCCCGCATTTTTTAATTGCTTTATATAGCTTTTCTTTAAACGCCCCGAACCTATTTTGTCCATAATAAATTTAATTTCTACGCCCTCTTTAGCCTTTTTTATCAGAAGATCTTTGAGTTTTTTGCCTGTTTCATCGTCTTTTACAATATAGTATTCCAAATGGATAGATTCTTTAGCGTTTTCAATTTCTTTAAAAAAAGAAGTAAATTTTTCTTTCCCATTTTTAAAAATTTCAATGTCGTTTCCTAAAAATAAAGGCGACTTAGAGTTTCTTTTTAAAAGATTAATTAGTTGTAAGTATTGAATATCATTTTCCCCAAGTACCTTGATTAGCCATTCTTTTTCTTCTTCCGTTAAAGTAGGTTTTGAATTCAAGTAAATATCACTGGTAAGTTTTCTTCTTTTCCAGTTTCTTCCAAAAAAAAGATAGATTACAAATCCTATAAGTGGGATTACGGCAAATATTAAAAGCCAACTTATGGTTTTTTCTGGTCTTTTTCTTTCCAAGATGATAACAGTCGTAGCAACAAATGCATATATTAATACAAAAAAAGTCCAAAATCCAAATTTGAAAATTATAGCAAAGGCCATTTTATATTTCTCCTAAATCTCTTATGTTTTCCCATATAGTGTAGACTTCTTCGTGAATCTCTTCGATTGTTTTTAATTTTTCGTTTTCTTTTAAACAGTTTATAATCTTCCAATTGTACTTCTGTGCAATATATTTTGCATTTTCGTATGTCATATTTATGTACTCAATATTTTTTTCGTGAATGTCTTTTCCTGTTAGATCTATTATTTTTTCCTTTCTTTTTCTCAGCAATTCTATACTTATTTTGGGAGGAATGTCTAAAAATATTACGTAATTAGGTTTTGGCAAATTAAATTTGTTGAATTCCAAATCCCAAAGCCATTCCAAAAATTCATCTTTTTCACTTTGATTTTCAAATTTTGAAGATTGATATATCATGTTGGAAGTTGTGTACCTATCGGATATTAAAATACCACCAGATTCGTAAAAAGATTTTAATTCTTTTTGATAAGTTGCAAATCGGTCCACAGCAAAAAATGTGGAAGCAGCGTATGGATTAATTGCTTCAGGATTTTCACCAAATTCACCTTTTAAATACATTTTTATCAAAGCCGAAGAATCACTTTTATAATTTGGAAATTCGACTTTTAATGCCTTGATTTCTTCCTCTTTTAATCTTTGACATAATTTTTCTGCTTGAGTGGCTTTACCACTTGCGTCCGTTCCAGATTCTATTACAATAAGCATTCCTTTTTGCATACATAGCCTCCTACCGTTAGGTACTTGGATCAGGGTTATTTAAGTGATTTTCTAAGTTAAAAATTAAAAATTATTCCCACAATGGCTCCCAAAGACAAATAAACTACTGGATGTTTTTTAAATCGTTTCATTAGATAAATGATAATTAGAAAAAATATTATAGCCTTGAAATCTAACATGGAAATAAAAGTTTGAGTTTCTGTAAACATTTCAATATTAAACAAAGAGACTTTTGCTACTTCATATCCCGCCGCACCTATTAGTCCAACCACTGCAGGCCTTAAAGTATAAAACCCATTTTGTATAAATGGTTTTTCATTGAATCTTTGAAAGTAATAGGCAATTATAGTAATAATGATTATTGAAGGTGTTACTATTCCCAGTACAGCTATTATACCACCAAAGATACCTGCCGAGCCATAACCAACAAACGTAGCTGTGTTTATTCCAATAGGTCCTGGTGTAGATTCGGATATAGCTATATAATCTGCTAGATCAGTAAGGGTTAACCAATCATACTTACGGGCAAGATCTTGAAGAAAAGGTATTGTCGCTAAGCCTCCGCCTATAGAAAACAAACCAATTTTAAAAAATTCAAAATATAGTATAAGGTAATTCATTTGCTATCATCCTTGAACCCCTTTCGGGGCGTTTCTATCCTATTTTGTTGTATAATCAATCCGACTACGAAAGAAGTTATCACAACTGCAACTGGAGATAATTTTAGAAAAGCAACTACAAGAAAAGAAACTGAAAATATAATTATACCTATGTAATCTTTGATAGACTTTTTCCACATGTTTATTATAGCGTTCAATATTAATGCCACCACCACAACTCTTATCCCACCGAAAGCATGTTGTACTATTTTTAAATCTTGGAACTGTTCGAAAAAAATAGCAATAATGGTTATTATTACGATAGAAGGGAAAACCATCCCTAATGTAGCGAATATTCCACCGATAACACCTTTTAGTTTATAACCTATGAAAGTAGCTGTATTTATAGCGATTATTCCAGGTGTACTCTGCCCAATGGCATAATAGTCAATTACCTCTTCATCAGTTGCCCAATTGTGTTTTTTAACAACTTCCTCTTGAATCATTGGTAACATTGCGTAGCCCCCGCCAAAAGTTAGACTCCCGATACGTGCAAAAGTGATAAATAAATTCCATAAATCTTTCATAAATGCTATTAGCTCCTTCTATATAATTTTTAGAATTGCTTATGCTAATATTAAAAAAGACTTATGTACAGCATTTGATAAACTATACATAGGTCTTATTTAGAGAGTTTATGAACGGATTAAATGGTCTTAAGACTTTCTAATACTAATTTTGTGGCTCGACAATCATCTTCGTTGTATTTAAAGATATTTTTCAAAGCATTTTGATTGCCATTCAAATAGCTTTTGTACTCGGGTATGACAGCAAAACCATTTAACTCTGTTTTCCAATCAAAACCAAAGTATTTACTAATGTCTTTTAATGAATAAGAGACAACAGGTAAGCTATAATTTTTTCTTATTATTTCGTATAGATCACAAGTTCTTGAGGAGATTTTATTTAATTTATCTCTCAATATAGGATATTTAGATGAAAGTTTTTTTAAGGCTGTAAGATCGTTTTTATCGTAATGCAATAGCACTTTGTCTTTTTCATACAAGAAATCTACCATTTTTGCCGCGCTTTTGTATTCATTTTTTCCTAGAAAGAAAGGAACATAAGTTTCGTTTTCTAAGAATCCAAACAAAAAATCTTTGTTTAAGTAAGTTTCTACGTCAAAGACTATATAATCTTGAGGAAGAGAACGTTTATCAATAACGTAAATCTGACCTTCAATTAATGATTTTAGATTGTATAAAGGTTTTTTGAATCTTTTATCTAATTTTTCTATTTGATTAGTTTTAATAACCGTCAAGGGATCTAAATTCATGTTTTTTAAATCCTCAACCATAGATTTACTTAAGTTCGGAACTATGGAATAATCTCCTTCTCTTAAAAATTGTAAGTGGCATTGGTTTTTAATTTTACAGAACTTGCAATGTGACCCATGGACTTTTTTCGTTGATTTAAGATTGTTAAATTCTTTCATTATCCACTTTTCTCTTAAAAGAATATCTGAAGCATTTATTTCGTAACTTCCATTGGATGTTTCTAAGACTATTCTTTTTATTTGCTCATCTTTATCTTTGAAATATTTATACACGGTGTATATATGTAACCAATAAGATTTTTTAAAATTGTTTCCCATTCTAATGATTTTCACTACGCCGTTGTTAATACTTTCAAAATTAGCTTCAACGTTCAACCCATTTAGGTTAATATCAAAGTATGAGCCTTGTCTTTTGTAAGTAGGTACAAAATAACTACAACTTTTAAAATTTTCATAGTAAAGTAAATCCATCGTTCAAACACGCCTTATCTTAGAATTTATCCTTTGTATAGTTTTTCCACATCTCCGATTTCATAAAACAGTCCAGATAAAGATTTTAAAAAACCTAATCTATTGCTTCTTATAGATTCGTCTTCCGACATAACAAAGATTTTGTCGAAATACCTGTCAATATTGTCTTTTAAAGAGATTAAACTTTCAATCGCTCCATCGTAATCCAAGATTTTCAAATAGTTTTCAAATTGGGATTTGACTTCTAAATACTTTTGAAATAATGTTTTTTCCTCATCTTCTATGAATAGTCTTCCGTGATATTCTTGCGATTTATGGTTTTTTGAAATGTTGTTTACCCTTTGAAAAGCAATAATAAAATCTTGAAACTCTTCTTTTTTTATAAACTTGTCCAATGATTTGGCAGCCAAATAAGCTCTTAAAGGTTTATATATATTTATTAAGACTGAATTTATAGCCTCTTTGGATATGTTTTCTCTTTCTAAAATAGTTTCTAACCGGTTAGATAAGAAACTTTTTAACTCATTTTCTACAGAATTTATTGATATATTAGTTTTCCCGTTTTCAAAGAATGTCTTTTCTGATAAATCGATAAGTTCTTTAAGATTCAAGTCCCAATCCAACGATATCAAGATTCTTAAGATTCCAAAAGTTTTTCTTCTTAATCCAAAAGGATCTTTTGAGCCTGAAGGGAACTTTCCTATACCGAAATATCCAACGAGGTCGTCTATTTTGTCTGCTAAGGAGACGATATTAGCGACTAAATTTCGAGAGATTTCATCGTTCTCTGAAAGAGGTTTGTAATGCTCTTGAGCCGTTAAGAAGATATCTTCATGTTCACCTTTGTGTTTCAAATAGATTCTTCCCATAATTCCCTGCAATTCAGGAAATTCATATACAACTTTGGAAGGAATATCAATTTTACATAACAATCCGGCTCTTTTAACCACATCTAAATTTTCAAACCCAAGTTTTTTAGCAATTTTTGAACTGATTGTTGATATTCGCTCGCATTTTTCTCTATAATTTCCTAATTCAACTTGATAAGTGATACTTGTTAAAGCTTCAAGTCTCTTGGATATATCAGTTTTTAAGTCGTCTTCATAGTAAAAGGCAGCATCGTCTAATCTTGCATTAATTACTCTAGTATAACCGTTTGTAACGTTGCTTTTTCTGCCAAAACCATCTTGAAAAGCTATGTATTTATTGATTACTTTACCATCTTTCATCGCCACAAAACTTCTTTGATGGTGTCTTACAGTAACAGTAACAATTTCTGGAGGTAGGAAAAGATATTTTTCATCAAAACTACCAACTACTCCCTTGGGAAATTCTGTCATTTTAGCAATTTCTCGAATTAACTCTTCGTGTTCTTCCAGAGAAATCTTTATATTATTTTCATTTTCTAACTCTTGAATTTCTCTCTCTATTACTTCTATTCTTTCTTCATATAAAGGGATTACATAGTTCTTTTTTAATTCGTTAAAAAAACCTTGAGGATTTGTAGTTAATATCTCCTCACCAAAAAATCGATGGCCATAACTTTTATTAGATGATTTTTCACCGAATATTTCAAATTCTAAAATCTCTCTATTGTACAAACCTAAGACCCAATGTACAGGCCTTACAAATGTGTAATTACCTTTTCCCCACCTCATACTTTTGGCAAAATTCATTTTGGTTATCAACTCTGGAATGATATATTGTAAAATAATTTTGGTAAGTTCTCCCTTTCTTACAGATTCTATATATGCGTACTCTGCACCTTCGATATTTTCAAACTTTACATCTTTTACTTCAACACCTAAACTTTTCGCGAAACCTTCCAGTGCTTTTGTTGGTTGATTATTTTCATTGAAACAAATCTTTTTTGGGGGGCCTTTTCTTTTTTCTTTTTTATCGGGTTGTTTATCTGGAAGGCCCACGATGTAAGCCCCGAACCTACGAGGAGAAATGAAAATATTCATGGATAAAAAATTTAAATCATTTTTTTCCAATGATTTTTTTAATCCTTCTTCCAATTGAGCCCGTATATTATCAAATTCTGATGGGGGTAAATCTTCAACACCTATCTCAAAAATTGCCCTATTCAACATCGATTACCTCCGCATTCGAACTGTCTATATATAGTTTTGCACAGCTTTTAGCCATATTTCTTATATCCAATATGTATTGATGCCTTTCGTTGACTCCAATGGCATTCCTTGCGTCCAATAAGTTGAATACATGCGCGGATTTTGCTAAATAATCGTATGCGGGTAAATATAATTGTTTCGTAATTAGCCTTTGAAATTCATTTTTATACATATTGTAAAGTGTTTTAAGCATGTCTATATCAGCTTCTTCAAAATTATAGTAAGAGAATTGCCTTTCATTTTCTTTATATATGTCTTTGTATTTTACATTTTTATTCCATCTGGTTTCATAAACGTTGTCGATATTTTGTAAATACATAGCTATTCTCTCTATACCATAAGTAAGCTCAACAGGAATATAAGTTAGTGGGATTCCCCCCATCTGCTGAAAGTATGTGAATTGGGTGATCTCCATACCATCTAACCATACTTCCCATCCAACCCCCCATGCCCCTAAAGTAGGAGATTCCCAGTTATCTTCTACAAACCTTATGTCATGTTCCTTAGGGGATATCCCCAGAGATTCTAAAGACCTAATATATAGATCTTGAATGTCTTTGGGTGAAGGTTTGATAACTACTTGGTATTGATAAAATCGTTGCATTCTATTTGGATTTTCCCCGTATCTACCATCTGTCGGTCTTCGACAAGGTTGAGTATAGGCAACTCTCCATTCATTTTCTCCAAAAGACCTAAAAAAAGTGGCAGGACTGTAAGTCCCTGCCCCCATCTCTATATCGTAAGGTTGGTCTATAACACATCCTAAATCGGACCAGAATTTTTCTAAGTTCATAATTACATCTTGAATGTACAAATCAAGTCCTCCATTCTTCTAGGATAATTCATCATATGAGTATTTATCAAATTCTATTCAACGGAAATAAGGAGTGGATAATGTCTCTGCCCACCGTTGTGAATTTCTATTTCTATATTGGTATATCTTTGTGTGAGATTTTTTACTATTTGATCGATTTTTTCTTTTTTAGCACCTTCACCGTAAATTATAGTAATGATTTCATAGCCTTTTTTTATTAACTCTTCTAAAACTTTTTCTGTTTCTTTATAAACGTTCTTTCCATGAGCTTTTAATTCTTTTCCAAGAAATATTAGATACTCGCCTTTTTTGATCTTTTCGCCTTTAATAGTAGAATCTCTAACGGCATAAGTAACTTCAATTGGAACGACTGATTTAACGTATCCCATCATAGATTCCTTTAGTAGTTCTTTGTCCATATTGTCATCGAAACCAAGCATGGCGCTTATACCTTCTTGAACATGTTTTGTGGGTAAAATTAATATTTCTTTATCTGTTAACTCTGCAGCCTTTTCGGCAGCCAGAACTATATTTGGGTTGTTGGGGAGTATGATTACTTTTTTTTGTGGAACTTTATTGATTGCCTCCGAGAGATCTTTTACACTAGGGTTGGTGGTTTGACCTCCAAAAATGACTTGATCCACTCCCAAACTTTTAAAGATTTCTGAAATTCCTTTTCCTGGAGATACAGCAATCACACCCCAGTTTTTGTTGTTCAGATTATTGTTTGCGGCTACTTTGGCTTGCTCTATATCAGCTGTTTTTCCCTCTTTTTGTTTTTCTATTATGTGTTCATGTTGAGATTTCATGTTGTCTATCTTTGTTTTTATTAATTCGCCGTGTTCTAAAAACTTTTCAAAGACTAAGCCAGGATGATTAGTGTGTACGTGTGTTTTTAATATGTCATCTTGATTAACTAAAACGATGGAATCTCCCATACTTTCCAAAAAACTTCTTATTTCTTCTAAACTCTTTTTTTGTATGGGTTGTTTATTAAATTTTACTATCGCTTCTGTGCAATACTGATATGTTAGTTCTTCATAAGCTATTTCTGTTATTTGTTCGGGAGTAGCAGATTCTAATTTATCTAATTCTACTTCTATGTCACCGTGAAGTGCATCATTCATCCCTTTTATGATGTAAGCAAGTCCTTTTGCTCCAGCATCTACAACATTCGAGTCGCGCAATTTTTTCAAATATTTGGGAGTTTCCTCTACTATTTCAAATGAATACTTTACCATTGAATCGAAAAAAACCAAAAAATCTTTTTCTTCGGACATTGTCTCTTCCATCTTTTCTGACAATCTTCGTATTAGAGTAAGCATTGTCCCTTCAACTGGTTTCATAACAGCATTGTAAGCTCTATCTTTTGCATTTTGAAGGGCTTTTATGTAATCTTGGGTGTTAATTCTTTTCTTTTTTTCAATAGTTTCTGTTATTCCGCGAAATATTTGTGACAAAATAACTCCTGAGTTTCCTCTTGCTCCTAACAAAAGTCCTCTTCTTAAACTTTCCATCATAGATTTCATATCGTTTTTATCTTCAACTTCGTCCATACTTTTACAAGCTTCGAGCATACCTGCTAACATATTATTACCGGTGTCTCCATCTGGGACAGGAAAAACATTTAAGGCATTAATTTCATCTTTGTTTTTAGCTAATTCTTCTGTGCCTTTTTTTAAAGCCAGATATAGGTCCTTTGCATACAAAAACTTGAGCATTGAACAAGCACCTTCCCTTAATATTTCAAGCCAGATATGCTCACGTTTACTTTAATATTATCAAAATTTAACATAGAGGTAACTCTGTGGTGAACATTCTCTTGTATATTTTGAGCGACTTTTTTTATGGGAAGGCCATATTCAAAGACAAGGAAAAGATCAACTACTATGCTATCTTCATTTTCTGATACGTTTATTCCCCTATCTTCACTTTTTGACCATAAACTTGATATCCTGTCAAAAAAACCTTGTTTTCCAGATATTTCTACCGTACCATAGGATTCGATAACAGCTTTATAAACCAATTCTTTTATAACTTCGTTTTTGATATCTACAGTACCAAATTCTGTTTCTATTAACATGTGGTTCACCTCCATAATTTATTATTTTTGTAAATTACTAAGTATTGCAGAGAGATATCCAACTACCGCTTCATAATCGCCACTTTTCTCACCACTTGTCGTATGCTCTATTATTTCAATATCAGAAAATCCTATACTTAAAAGAACAGCGACGGGACCGTATCCGCACATACTAATATTATACCTTCTAATTGTATCATACATTTCTTCTAAATTCATCTTTTTTAATGTTTCTATAACTTTTTCGTCTTTTAGTAATGTCTTTTCATGACTTTCGTAATGATTCATATCTGAAGAAGCAATTACCAAATCTCCTTCTTCTATTATATTTGCTAAAATTTTTCCTAGATTCTTGGTGGTTTCTAAACTTTGATCCATCATACAGATAGGTATAATTTCAAAATCATTTCCCATAGCATACTGAAGAAAAGGTAACTGTACCTCTAGTGAATGCTCATTCAAATGAGAAAATTCATCGTTATGAATATTTAAATCTTTCAAAATTTTCCCTGCGGTTTTTTCGTCAATTTTTATTCGTCCCATGGGAGTTTCCCAACTACCGCTTGTAAAAATTGATATTTTAGAACCTAATCCGGTATGGTTTGGTCCTAACAAAAATACTCTTTTTGCTATACCTTTTTCAAATATCTTTTTGTAGGCTTTTGCTGCAGTTTCTCCAGAATATATGTAACCAGCATGAGGTACTATGACCCCCATAGAGGGAATTAATTTTTCTGTATTTACTTTAAAATTATCACCAAAAAAGCTTTTTATAAGGTTTTTTAATTTTTCAGGATTCGAAGGGTAAAAAGTACCTGCAACAACAGGACGCCTTGTCTTCTCCATTTCTAAAAGCCTCCTAAGAGACGGATGTTTCAGAAATAATTCTCTATTTCAGGTTTATTCGATACTTCAACATGTATGAGAATAACTAAATCGTATACATTTTCTGATTTTTCATAAGAAGTGAATAATTGACCTATGACTGGTATTTCTTTAAAAATAGGTATACCGGTTTCGTTTTCAACAATACTGGTAAAATTCAGTCCACCTAATTTTATAAAACCACCATTGGGTATGATGAATTTACTTCTCATGTTTCTCTCATCAACTATGTTTTTATCTTCGTTTTTTAATTCGCTTATACTTATATTTAGTTCAGTGTCGACTAATTTTGTAATATTGTCATAGACACCACTTACTTCCATTATAAAACCTGATTCAATTTTTGATATTATCTTGTCTTCCTCGTCGAATACGGGAACCGATAAGACATATTTTATTGATGCTTGTTCACCTTCATTAACATATATTACAGGTTTTGATATTAATGAAGCTCTATCTTTGCTACCATTTATTATACCATCAAATTGTAAAGTTAATAAGTAAAGTTCTTCTACAGATAATCTATCGACATTTTGCCCAGAGAAAACGAAAATCTCGTATTTTAATAGTTTTTTCTGTTCATAAAATCTAAGGGTATTTGGCCCGATATTCTCGTACCAAATGTCTTGGGATACCAGATAAGGCTGTAATGATGACATATCTAAATTAAAATTATTGATGGTTACCTTCTTATCGTTTTCAAAATCTGATATAACATTTATAGATTGCGCTTTTGCCACCAAGGAAATTAAATCTTTTAATTCAACTTCAACATTGCTCTCTTCATAAGGAAATGAATTCAGAATATTTTTCACAAAGTTTGTTTTGGATTCTTCATATTCTAACTTATATAGAACATAATCTTCCTGTTCTGTAATATTCGAAAATCGGATATTCTCCTGGATTAATAGTTCCTCAAAAATTGTACTATTTTTAACAGGAATGGTAACGAGTTCTTTGTTAATTAGGGGTTGAGACTTTTCAGGTATAATTTGAGGTTGAACAAGTTCGTTTATTTTTTCGGCTATTTTTATGGATTCACTACTTCCCATTACAAAGAAATTTTGTTCGTCTAACTTGTAAGTCTTTATAGGTAGAATTTCATCTAAAAATGTCATGTCATAATTAGATGTTAAAACAATATAACTTTCATCATCGTAATTTTCTTTTTTTTCAATAGAGGTGGATAATTCGCTAATTTGTTGTGATCTTATTGGTAAATTATCATCATGTGTTTCTGGAATTTCGTTTAAATAATTTATAAGTTCTTTAATTTGATTCTTTTCATCTTCTCTTGCAAGGACTGCATAATAATTATCCTCAAAAAAGGCTACTTTACAATCAAAAATTTTTTCTAAACGGGTTAGGTCATATTTTGATTCAAAGAAAAGCAAATATTCTTGGTTTCTATCTAAAGAATCTTCTTTTGAAGTTGTTACCACAGAATTGGTTAAGGAACTTTTTTCAGATATTTTTTCACTTTCAATGAATAAAGGCAAATCATTTTCAAAGGCAGAAACTTGTTTACCTATTAATACAGTATCTTCATCGTAAAAGATTGTAGTTAAGGAATAAACTTCATTCAGCATTCTTAAAAAATATTCTATGTGTATTTCATTTGAATTTATGGAGAAAAAAGTGACGGGTAATTCTTCCGTTTTTATCCAATTCCAACCAATGTAAGTAAACAACATATCTATAGCGTCATCTAACTTTATTTTTTGAAAGTTTATCTGCTGAAAAATGTATGGTTTATATCCAAAAAAGATTATCCTATCATCTTTTATTTCTAAATCGTTCATTGGATAAAGAAATTTGATTGTAATTACATTTTTTGAAGTAGAAACTTCTTTTACAGGTCCTTTACTGATTTTGTAATTAGCTTGCTCAAAAATTTCCCCCTCGAAAGAAATTTTGTAAATAGTCTTTGAATCGTTTGGATAAATTTCGAACTTACTTTGCGTTTCAAAAAATATGATGTTGGCGTTGTTGGATGGATCATAATCTATGGAAAAACCAAAGAAAAATGAAGGTAATAATAAAAAAATGAAAAAAAGAATATCCCTCTGTTGTGGCATGGATTCCCCCTCGAAGTTCGGTAAAAAGTATAAGTTTATTTTTTAATTATACCATATGTTTATAAAAATCCATTTAGAACGCATTAGATAAAAATAGAAACATTGTCAATTACATAAACGTTTTGAAATTAAAATGGGATGTTGAATGTGGGGGAAAAGATAGAAGAGTTTATAAAAATTAGCAACAATTATTAATTAAAAAACGCCCCTGTCGGGCGCCTTTAATTTTTTGATTTTATCATTAGTTTTGTAATCAGTTTTGCAAATGTTGTTTTATCTTCGATTTCTAATCCTTCAAGTAACAAAGATTGGTTGTAAAGCAATTCTGCGTAATCTTTAATTTCTTCTGAGTTGGGATCTTTTTGGTATATATCTGTTAATATTTTAAATACTTGATGGTCAGGATTTAGTTCTAAAACCTTTTCAGCTTCAAACGGTAGTTGCTCTAAATTTTTTAAAGTTTTCTCCATGTTTAAGGAGATTGCTTCATTGGCACTTACTATACACGCTGGGGATTCCTTCAATTTATCAGTTAATCTAACATCTTTTACTTTGTCTTTAAGATATTCTTTTATTTTTTGGAGTAAGTCTTTGTTTTCTTCTTCTTTTTCTTTAAATTTCTCATCTATTTTTACATTTGAACTGCTGATCGATTTGAATTCTTTCCCTTCGTAGTCATGCATCAATTTTATAAGAAATTCGTCTATTTCATCTGTTAAATACAAAACCTCATAACCTTTTTCTTTGAAGGATTCCATTTGAGGTAGGTTTTCAATAATATCTTTGCTTTCTCCTACTGCGTAATATATATAATTACCTTGGTCTTCTTTCATTTTTGAAATGTATTCTTTAAGGGTTACCATATTTTTATCAGACGTAGAACTTTCGAATAAAAGTAGATCTTGGACTTTTTCTTTTTCTTGTATATTCTGGTATAATCCTGCTTTTATAACCTTCCCGAATTCATTCCAAAATTCCACGTATTTTTCTCTTTCGTTTTCGAGTTTTGATTTTAAAGCATCTAATATCTTTTTTTCAATATTTTTTCTTATTACTTTTAGTTGTTTGTTTTTCTGAAGTATTTCTCTTGAGATATTCAAAGAGAAGTCCGGAGAGTCCACCAATCCTTTAACGAAACCCAAATAATCGGGTAGTACTTCTTCACAGTTTTCCATTATAAAAACGTTCTTTGAATAGAGGTTTAAACCCCTTTTGTAATCTTTACTGAAAAAGGTAAACGGTAACTTAGAAGGGATATAAAGCAATGCTGTGAATTCAACCGTTGTTCCTTCAGCTTTAAAATGAATGACATCGAAAGGATCGTTCCAATCGTAAAAATGTTCTTTGTAGAACTCGTTGTATTCATTTTGAGAGATTTCTTCTTTGCTTTTGTTCCATAATGGGACCATTGAATTGAGTATTTTATTGGTGATCTTCTTTTTACCAGATTCTACTTCTTCTTCCCATTTAATTTTGATGGGATATTTTATATAGTTAGAATGTTTTTTGACTAATTCTTGAATTTTGTATTGATCCAAATAATTTTCATCCTCATCTAGATCATCTTTCAATATTAGGGTAATCTTAGTCCCTCTATTGGCCTTTTCACATTCTTCAATTGAATAAGTTCCTATTCCATCAGACTCCCATCTTACACCTTTATCCTGATCCCACTTTTTTGTTTCTACAATAACTTTTTTAGCAACCATGAATACCGAATAAAACCCAACGCCAAATTGACCTATTAGGTTTATTATAGTGTTTTCCTTATCTACAGTTAGGCTGTTTCCTATTTGAGCCTGTTTTAGTTGTTGAAGAAAGTTTTTTGTGCCTGATTTTGCGATAGTTCCCAAATTTTCGATTACTTCTTCATATGACATTCCAATACCGTTATCTTCAACTATCAATGTGTTGTTATCTTTGTCTATTTCTATCCTTATCCGCAAGTCAGTATCGTTTTGTAAAACGTTGGGGTCTTTTAAAGATAGGAATCTTATTTTATCAAGGGCGTCCGATGCGTTAGAAATCAACTCTCTTAAAAATATGTCTTTGTGGGTGTAAATGGAGTTTATTATTAGGTTGAGTAATTGTTTTGTTTCAGCTTGAAATTCTTTTACTTCTGGCATTTTTGTCTTTCTCCTCCCGTTTTTTAGACTCTTAGTGTCTTTAGAAACTCTAACCAAAAAAATTATATCGAATTTTTTTGAAGGTTAATTTTCTTTTTTTTATTATTTTTATATAAAGAACTTTCTTGAGCTCACGAATTCATTTTAGAATGTAGTGAATTTTGATATATTTTTTGTTAAACTATAGTATTTTTTAAAGTAATTTGATAAAATAACATTGGACATTGAATAACGCACATTTGGGAGATGGTTTAGTGTTTTTTTGGAAATTCGCCCTTCGCAATTTTTTAAAAAGATGGCAAGTGAGCATTTTGTTAGTGTTGGGGGCTATCATTCCTTCTTTGTTAACTGTTTCTTCTCTTTCGCTTAATGATTCGATAGTTTCTTATAGGAAAACTCAAGTGGAAGTTAATTTTGGTCAAGCAGATGCTTTTATTGTTAATAACAGGACATCATTATTTTTCTCTTTTCCCTTGTCACAAATGATTTTAGACGATATAAAAAGCGATCCCAAAATAAAGAATATTCTACCGGTTTCAGAAAGTTTGGGAAGAATAGAGCATAATGGACGTTTTTTAGAAGTTCTGGTTGTTGCGGTTAAAGGAGAAGATCTTTCAAACTTTGTTGGTCAAAATATTGATATAAGCCCTGGTAAAGTAGTTGTATCTAAAGAGATAGCAAAAGAAAGTGGAATTGATGAAGGAGAAACCATTATAATTCACATGCCAGGGGGTTCAAAGAATTTAGAGATTTCACATGTTGGTGAGAATGGTTTTTTGAATTATCGAGGAGAAATGGCACAGTATCCGGGATCGGTTTTTGTTAATGTATCAGATTTCGAAGGGAATACAGTTTTTCCCTCAAAAGCTTATGTGGATTTTGTTGAATCTGAAAATGTACATATTTCTGATATTCCGATTCCTTCAAATCTGCAGATTATTAATATAAAAGAAGATTTTTTAAATTCTCCTGCAAATGAAATTCTGGGGTATATTGTTCTTGCCTTTAGTTTTTTTTCAATAATGGCGGGTTTAATATTAGTTATCGTTTTCGGGAACAATTTTGCAAACGAGCAAGAAAAAACGGTAGGTATTTTAAGGATTTTAGGTTTTAAAAGAGGTAAGATCTTATTTCTTTTCTTTATGGAGGCTTTGTTATATTTTGGGATATCTTCACTAATAGGAGTTGTTTTGGGGGCGAAAATAGGAGCTGTCCTATTAAATCAACTTGGTGAAATTGCATCAGGTCTAACTTTCGAAACTTTGGGAAGTTTTACAATCGCTCCTTATGAATTAAGTCTTCAAACAATAATATTAGGCTTTTTAATAGGTATTATAATACCCCTGCTTATTTTTATGATTAAAGGGTTACATATTTCCAACAATTCTCCCGTAGAATCCTTGAAAAAAGATGTGGAGGCATATGTTCCTCATGGTATTAACGGGTGGTTTTCCATTCTTTTTATTATATCAGGTTTTCTGCTAATTTCATTTGCAAATGAGTTTGAAATCCTGGGATTAATTCTAATTTCATTGGGATTAGTATTTGTATTGAAAAATCCTTTATTTAATGTTGGGTTATCCATTTTTCTGATGATACTTAGTAAAACATATTTTAGTCTCTCTTCTGGAGTGTTAGCTTTTAATTTTATTTTTCAAAGAGCCTTTTTATTCGGTGTTATTGTTGTTCTTTTTTTTACTTCTATAATTCCAATTTTAAAAAGGTTTTCTAAAGTGTTTTCCTCAAAGAAGAGTGTTCCTTTTCTTTTGGGATTTTCGTATGTTGAAAGATTCCCAGTTAGAGTTTTAATGCTTTCTTTAATGTTTGGTATAATTATTTTTGGTTTGATTGTTATTTCTTCCATACCAGCGAATTTGGTTAGGTTTGTTGATACTTCTATGCAAGAAGGATTATTTGGATATAATTTTTTGGTTGTATCAAATCCTATAAAAAACCTATTTTTTTCTGATGATATAGCTGTTTATGAAGGGATAGAAAAGCCAACAAAGGTTCAAATTGCCATTCTCGATTCACAGATCATAGCTTTTGTAGACGATACTTTTCTTGAATCGGCGATAATTCCATCGGAAACAGTAACAGATTGGAGAGAGGAACTGAAAAGTAAAAATACCGTTCTTTATGGAAAATTTAGTGATGAAGAACAAATTCCAGAGTACGTGAAGGGTAATCTTTCTTCTATTACACCCTTAGGTGGAGTATCTAATGTTTCTTACGATGTCGTTGGTTTTTTTAACTTAAAAGATATTACAATTCCTGTAAAATATGTAGCAAATATAATTTCTAAACCTAATAGTGTGAAAAGTATCGATATACTTTTAGGGAATGTGCCTAAAGAAAATATAGATGAAATTAAACAGAAATATATGTCAACTTTTGATTTCCCCATTTTTATAGAGGAGGAATTACAAAACATTTATAATGGGGTTGATGGTATAATTTCTCTAGCAACTGGAATGCTTTATCTTGGATTGATTAGTGGATTTTCAGGACTGGCACTGTACTCTGTAAGATCATGCATAATTCGCCAAAGAATAATCGGAACTCTAAGAGCAATCGGTTCAAGCTCAAAAGATATAACCAAGGGGCTTCTCATTGAAAATTTCAGCATTGTTTCAGTAGGAGCTTTCATAGGTCTTGTTGGAGGTTACTTAGTCGCAAAGGATATTATTTTCGCCATCTTTCAGTTTTTAGGAAATGTTGATTTTTATTTTCCTTTGTTGAATGTAATCGGTATAGTTGGAATGGTGTATTTAGTCACTTTTCTAACCTTGATGATACCTTCTTTTTTGATAACTAAAATCACACCAGCAGACAGTTTGAGGGAGATAGGATAATGGAAGTTGAGAGTAAAAATAGTGCTTTGATAAAAGCGATTGAATTGTACAAAGTGTACAACGATAAGAGGGTAAAAGTAGAGGCTTTAAAGAACGTTACCTTAACGATTAAAAAAGGTGAATTTATTGGTATATTAGGGCCTTCCGGTTCAGGTAAAACGACCTTACTTAATTGCCTTTCTGCAATAGATAATCCTACAAGAGGCGAGATTTATTTTAAAGGGGTTCCATTCCAAAATTTGAAAGAAGAAGAACGAACTTCCTTCAGGGCCAAAAACATGGGTTTTGTTTTTCAATTTTTTAATCTAATTCCTGTTTTGACGGTTTTAGAAAATGTCCAATTGCCTTTGTTAATCTTAGGAGAAAAGAACAAGACCTCAAAGGACAAGGCTTATGAAGTTTTAAAGAAAGTTAAGCTTGAGAATAAAGTAGAACGATTCCCCTATGAGCTATCAGGTGGAGAGCAACAAAGAGTTGCTATTGCAAGGGCTATAATACATTCACCAGAGGTTATATGGGCTGACGAACCAACTGGAAATCTTGATACCGAAAATGGTGAAATAATAATAGAACTGTTGGAGGAGATAAGAAAAGAAAAGGGAACAACACTTGTGGTAGTTACCCATGATTTGAATATTGCAAAAAGAGCCGATAGAATTATTCAAATTAGAGATGGAATTATACAAGAAATTTAATTCTTTGATGAATTTTGATATAATGTAAGAAGAGGGGGTTGTAGCGCAGCGGGAGCGCGTTGCCTTCGCAAGGCAAAGGTCGTGGGTTCGAATCCCATCAACTCCACCAAAATAAAACCCCAGGTTTTGATCCTACCTGGGGTTTTTATAATTATTACTGATTATTCAGCGTATTCACCTGTCTCCTTTAATCCTGTTTCTAAAGTATTCACGATGGCTTCGTAAGTCTCGTCAACAGTCGTCATGTCGTTTAGGAAGTTGGCAAATACTGTGCTGATATCATTTCTTATATTGTTCCATGCTGCTGGTTTTGGATCTGGGATAGCGGTTTCTAATTCTTTAAGTGCAATAGTTGGTTTATCATCTGTAGCCGTATAAGTTTTCCACTGTGGAACTTCTTCAACATCTCTTCTTATTGGAACATATCCGGTATTTATTGACCAATATGCAACGTTAACGGGATCCATCAAAAATTTCAAGAATCTCCATGCTGCATCCTTTTGCTCTTGGCTTACCCAATTAAACATTATCAAATCTGTTCCAGCTATAGGTGAGTGCGAGACACCATCTACAGAAGGTAATGGAGCCCAAGCAACCCCATGCTTTCCTCTGGAGGATTGTTCAGCATAAGTTAAACCTGCAACCGTTCCCATGTATGCAGCTATTTCTCCAGAGCCAAACTGGGGATCCAAATATGCGTTTTGGAACAAAGCGTATCCAGAATCTTTCAGGTTCTTTATGTATCTTAAAACTTCTTTTGTTTCTTCTTCAGGTAAAACAATTTTGTATTTACCATCGCCAACGTATTCTAAAAATGTTACGTTATGTGCATATAAAAATATTTGAAAATCGTCGATAAAGTTTCTCGCACCTAATCCGTATTGATCGATTTCTCCATCCATGTCCAGATCCATTGTTAAAAGTTCACTTACTTCAAACAATTCATCCATGGTTTTGGGAGGATTAACTCCAAATAGGTCAAAGAGATCCGGGTTATAATAATAAACATAAACAGATTTGTTGAATGGAATTCCGTATACTGTGTCTCCCCAAGTAACTAAATCTTTTAGAACTGGGAATATTTGATTATTCCAAGCACCTTTAAACTCAGAATCATTTTCAATATATTTATTAAGTGACTCCACTACACCAGAAAATAGGTACATTGCAGTCCAGTTCGCATAGGCTTGAGATAAAGTTGGAAGGTCTGTAGTACTTCCTTGAGAGTAGGCAGTGATTGTAGAAAGTAACTTTTGGTTTAAAGCACTGTAGTTTCCCACATAGATGGCTGACACGTGAACATTCGGGTTTTCTCTATTAAAGGTATCGACTAAGGAGTTCAACGTCTCTCCCAGTTGCCCACCCATCGCGTGCCAAAACTCAATTTCGACTTGAGAAAAAGCAAAAGAAACAAGTAAAACCGTAAGAAGAATAGAAACAACTTTCTTCATTCCAAACACCTCCTCATAAGTTTTGAATAATTTTTTCTGTTTCTTTGTACAATTTATCAAAATTACCAATATTCAATATTTTAAAATCACAACGCTCAGAGTTTATGTATTCTTGAGATTTAACGATGTTTTTTGCTTTCTCCAAGGGGATACCGCGATTTTCTGACAGCCTTTTAATACGTAATTCTTCTGGGGCATCTACGTAGATAATTTTATCGCATAATTTGTCCAATCCTATTTTGAAAAGCAAAGCCGCATCTACCATTATTATATCATTTTTATTTGAAATTTTTTTCAGTATTTGTTCAGTTTTTTTAAGAATTTCTGGATGGACAATCTGATTCAACAATTCTAACTTTTCCTTATTTGAAAAAACTATTTCTCCAAGTTTGGATCTAGAAATGTTGTTATCATCATCGAATATTTCTTCTCCAAAAATTTCTTTCAATTTCTCTTTGATAAAAAAATAGGTTAAGACCTCATGTCCTAACCTATCCACATCGATTATGGATGCCTTATCTTCGCATATTTTTTTTATTATCTTTGATACAGTGCTTTTTCCAGATCCAGCAGGGCCTGTAATTCCTATTACCATTTTTACATCGTTACCTGTTTTTTGTTTTTAAGTTTGTTTTCTACCTCAATTTTGAAATCTTCGTATCCTTTCCTTCCCATCATAGCATAAGTAACCTTTTTACCTAATTCAACACCGGGTTGGTCATAGGGATTTATCTCTAATAGACTTCCCATCACTGCTGTTTGAAATTCATATGCGAATATGAATTGCCCCACATTGAAGGGATTGATCTGAGGGAAAATAACTTTTAGATTTGGTCTATTGTTTTCTGTTAAAGCGTATTCAGTACCAGCTAATTCTGTATTTAAAAGGGCTGAAAGGTTTTTACCTCCTAGATAAGCTAGCTCGGGAAGATCGCAGTGTATATTAGGGATTTTTATGTTTCTTTCGAAATTTTCTAGCTGTATGAAAGTAATTACCTTATCGTAAGGTCCTTCATTGTATAGTTGAACTTGAGAATGTTGGTCAGTGGTTCCTAATGCTTTTATTGGAGTTTGCCCAAGGTTCACGATTTCACCTTTTAAATTGTATTTTTTCCCAAGGCTTTCTGCCCATAATTGTCTGTACCAATCAGCTAGTAGAAACAATTTGTTTGAGTATGACATCATCACGGAAATATTGTAACCTTTCTGGTAATATAGATAATGAACTAAGGCGTTAAAAGCCGCAGGATTTTCCCAAATATTTGGATTGGTAACCCTTTTGTGCATTTCTTTGGCACCGTTGTATAGATCAATTATATCTATTCCGCTTGCCAAAGCTGATAAAAGACCAACAGGGGTCAAAACACTGAACCTGCCACCAATTGAAGGGGGTATATCTAAGGTTTTTATTCCTTCTTCTTCAGCTATTTTTTTCAATATGCCTTTTTCTGGGTCGGTGGTGAATAGAAAATGTTTTTTTGGGTCTAATCCAAATCCTTCTACTATTCCTCTTGCAACCAAATAATTTGCCATGGCTTCGGCTGTTGTACCGGATTTTGATATAACATTGAACAAAGTAGTCCTTGGATCGATTTGATCCAATACCGATGCTATAAAATCAGGGTCAACATTATCGAGAATATAGATTTTAGGAGTTTTTCTTATTTCTTTAGATAAAACGTTATAATTCAATGGATTGAGCGCTGTTTGCAGTGCTTGATTTCCTAATGCTGAACCGCCTATTCCTAAAACTACAACACTTTCAAAACTTTGTATCCACGTTTTTAAATCCAAAACTCTATCTATGTAAACCCTTGTGAAAGGTAGACTCAAAAAGCCAGGATTTTTTTGTTTTATCATTTCCACAATATCTTGAATTCTATTGGCGTGTTGGTTTATTTCTTCTTCCGTTAATCCATTTTCTATATTGGGATGAATAACATTTGAGAAATCAAATTTTATTCCATTCATCTTTTTTCCCCCTTTTTACATAAATTATACTTTCAATATCGTATCAGACTAGCAATTTCCAAATCTTTTAGATTTTCTCTTGGGTTTAGATAGGTTAGTTCGGCAAGACAAACAACTCCAACGGTTTCCCCTCCAGCTCTTTCTATTAATTCTTTTATAGCTTTTGTGGTACCTCCGGTGGCTAACACATCATCAACAACTATCACTTTTTCACCTTTTTCAATCGCGTCAGCATGCATTTCCAGGGATGTTTGACCATATTCCAATTCGTAAGAGATCGAATAAGTTTTATAAGGTAGTTTTCCTGGTTTTCTGATGGGAACGAATTCTTTATCCATGATATAAGCTAAAGGTGTGGCGAATATAAATCCCCTTGACTCAGGGGATACAATGCAATCAAAATCCCAATCTTTTATCAATTCGACGATTTTGTTCAGTGAATATTTAAAAACTTCAGGATTTTTCAAAAGTGGGGTAATGTCTCTAAATATAACGCCTTTTTCTGGAAAATCTGGTATGTCTCTTATCCATTTTTTTATTTCTACTGTCTCCATGTGTTATCCTCCTAATCCTTTTTTATCTTTATTTCTATGCCAATTCCAAGCGTCGGATATTATCTTTTCTAATTCCTTGTGTTGAGGGTGCCAGTTTAGGATCTCCTCTGCTTTTTTTGAGGAAGCTATTAAAGCAGCAGGATCGCCAGGTCTTCTTTCTACTACTTGGTAATTTATTTTTTTTGAAGTTACTTTTTCGGATGCTTTAATAACCTCTAAAACGGAAAATCCTTGCCCGTTACCTAAATTAAAAACGTCAGATTTTTCGTTTTCCTTCATCCATTTCATAGCTAAAATGTGGGCCTCTATCAAATCCATAACATGGATATAGTCTCTAATGGGTGTTCCGTCCTTGGTTGGATAATCGTCACCATAAACGTACAGCTTGTCTCTTTTTCCTAAAGCTGTTTCCAGAACTAATGGGATCAAGTGGGTTTCCGGTTCGTGAGCTTCACCAATACTGCCATCATGATATGCCCCTGCGGCATTGAAATATCTTAAAGCTACATACTTTATAATATCAAGTTTAGAATACCAATTTAGTATTTCTTCAACCATTAATTTTGATTGACCATAGATGTTTGTAGGATTCTTAGGTTGATCTTCAGTGATGGGGACTACTTTTGGTTCTCCATAAACAGCAGCGGTAGAAGAAAAAACTATGTACCTACTTTTGTGTTTTTGCATACTGTTCAGAAGGTTCAATGTCCCACATATATTGTTTTTAAAATATTTATAAGGTTCTTTCATTGATTCACCAACCAATGAAAAAGCTGCGAAATGATATACTTCATCTATTTTGTAATTTTCAAATACATAATCAATATCTTTTTCGTTTCTAAGATCTCCTTCAACGACTTGTACATTTTTGACAGCCCACTTATGACCTTTTTCAAAGTTATCAAAAACTACTACTTCTTTATTTTGATCTTGCAACCTTTTGACCAAATGAGAACCTATGTACCCAGCTCCTCCTGTGACAAGTATCATTAGGTCACCCCTCAAATCAAGCATTAGCTCTAATGTTTAATATTTCTCCATCTTCCAATATTTCATCTTTTCCAGCTAATCTCCAAAGTCCTTGTTCTTTTACTTCTTCTTCGCTTCCGTATTTAATTAAATCCTCGTATTTCATAACCTCTGCGCGAATGAAATTCTTTTCAAAATCAGAATGTATTTTCCCGGCAGCTTCCTTCATTGTACTGCCTTTTTTTACTGTCCATGCTCTTACCTCGTCTTTTCCTACGGTGAAAAAGGAAATTAGTCCAACATGATTATACACAATTTTTGCTAATCTTTCAACACCAGGTTCTTTAATTGATAAATCTTCCAGGAATAATCTTTTTTCTTCTTCATTCTCTAGCTCGTTTATTTCTACTTCTATTTTTCCATCTATTTCAATATACGCAAAATTCTGTTTTTTACATTCTTCGACTACCGGTTCCTTATATTCGTAGCTATCTTTTGTAAATTGGTCATCGTCGACATTGACACATACGATAATGGGTTTTAAAGTGAATAAAGCTAAAGAACCAACTAATTTTTTTTCTTCCTCGGTCAAGTCCATTTTGGAAACGAAAACCTCGTCCTCTAAAACTTCTTTTATTTTAAACAAAATTTTTTCTTCATTTTCTTCTGTCACTGAGAACTTTGTCTTTTTCTTTTGCGTTTCAAGCCTCTCTAATCGATTTTCTACAATTTCTAAATCTCTGAGAATTAGTTCTGTTTTCAAAATTTCTAGTTGTTTTATTGGATTATCAGCATTTTCAGGCCAAGGTACCGAGGGGTTTTTAAACGATCTTATAACCAAAAGCAAGGCATCAACATTTTGTATCATCTGAAAAATTCTCGTTTTTTCTTTGGGGTCCCCTTTGTGGTCATAGCTTGGAATATCGATAAAATCTAAGCTAGCAAAGATAATCTTTTTAGGA
Source organism: Petrotoga olearia DSM 13574 (assembly GCF_002895525.1). Lineage (GTDB taxonomy): Bacteria > Thermotogota > Thermotogae > Petrotogales > Petrotogaceae > Petrotoga > Petrotoga olearia. The sequence goes on along the minus strand of NZ_AZRL01000012.1, from coordinate 86,408 downwards.
TTGAATAAACGTGCAAGAGAATTAACTCTTTCATCTTTTATAATTGCCGTTCTTTTTATAGCCTCTCTTTTATAACTATCCTCTATTTTATAATCAGTTAAAAGGGAAAAAATAGTAGTTTTACCCGTTAACGGAAGGCCGAATATGCCTATTTCCACCTAATTTTCACCTCTTTTCCTCTTTTTTAATTAATTCCCAATATTTATCTAATTCTTCTAAATTTAAAGCTTCAAATTCCTTTCCATCTTTTTCAATCGCTTTTTCCATCTGAGTGAACCGTTCTATAAACTTCTCACTTGCCTTTCTTAAAGATACTTCCGGATCTATCTTTAAAAAACGAGCCAAGTTAACCAGCGCAAACAACAAATCCCCAAACTCTTCTTCTACTTCTGCTTGGGTTTTTGCTTCATTAAGTTCTTCCACTTCTTCTTTTACTTTATCGAGCACATCTTTAACTTCTACCCAGTCAAACCCTACCGCAGCAGCGTTTTCTTGAATTCTTCTTGCCAGTGATAGTGCTGGTAAGGCTTTGTTAAGTTTACCGATTCTACTAAAGTTCTTCTCTCCGTTCTCTTTTGCCTTTATTTCCTCCCACCTGGCATAAGAATATCCTTTTTCATCTCCAAAAACATGGGGATGTCTTCTCACTAGCTTATTGATCAGTTCATCTATTACTTCAATGGTAAAAAACTCATTGTTTTCTTCAGCAATAGTGGAATGAAAAACAACTTGGAGTAATATATCTCCTAACTCTTCTTTTATTTTTGTTATATCTTGTTCGTCAATAGAATCAACCAATTCATAAGCTTCTTCAATTATATATGGTTTCAAACTATCATGTGTTTGGGCTTTGTCCCAGTCACAGCCTTTTGGTCCCCTCAATCTTTTCATCACTTTCATAAGCTCTTCAAATTTTTCGCCTAATTCCAAAATAATTCCTCCTGTATTGTACTTATTAGCTTCCCTATTTATTATTCTGCTCTTTAAATATCCGATTGTGCTCCTTGATCTTCCTTTTTTTATCCAAATAATATAGCAACCATAATGCAAAAGCTACTCCTAACAGCAAGGGTAATAAATATTTAAGGAAAATTTCAAATACAACTCTCGATCTCAATTCTCTTAGAGCTTTTTCAGTTTCTTCGGTTATATAATTGCGACTTTCAGCACCGTTGAGAAAGTATCTTGCCAACTGAGCATACTCTTTTTTATCCCAATTGTAGTAAGTTAACCCCAATTTAGACATTATTCTTCCGTTTTCCTTGTCGAGAGATAAAGCTTTTTGATAATATTCTATCCTTTTTTCGTAATTGGTTTCTATGTCGCCTAAAAATTCGTATGTTTCAGAAAGAATCGATGAATCTTTTGAAACAGGAATTAAAGAAAGGGCTATTTCCTTTGATTTTTCTGTTTCTCCCATGTTATGGAAGATTTTTGAAAAGTACAATAAAGTTTGAGAATCAGTCCCTTTTAAACCCATATAAGTATTATAAAGGTCTTTTATAATTTCGTAGTTATTTATTTGAAAACTGACTTCTACCAAAGATTCAATTATTTTTTTATCGTAACTGTAAGTGAGATAGATTTCTTTTAAGTCATTATAAGCCTTTTGAGGATCATTATATATTTTAGATTTTGATAAGATTTGTGCTTGGTAATAAACAGTAAAGGGAGTTTTCTCTCCCACAAGCCTTTCGATTTTTTCAGAATATTCAAAAATTTCTTTCGCTACAGATGGGTCCAAAGAATTTTGCCAATATTGGAAGTTGAAAAAAAGATACATAGAATTTATTATTATTGAATCAGGGTATTCTCTTAGGGCTTTTTCAAACAATTGCGTAGGTTCAAGGTAAAAATAAGGGTCTAAGTCTTTTAATATCTTTAGGGTTGTCTCATCATCGGGAAACAATTCTAGATTTGAAAGTTGTAAATTATCTACATAAAAAGATAATCCCGTTTCCCATCTTTTCAACAATCCTCCAAGGATCTTTAAATATGGATCATCTGATTCATACATTGTTTGAAGATCTACGTAGTAAACAAAATCATCAAAAACTGTGGCAAAGGTCGATAACGTAAAAATAATAAAAAAAAGCAACACAGATAATTTTTGTCTCAAAACGTTCCTCCTACAATATCAAATGGTTTTAAAAGCTTTTTGAAAAATTTTCATCAATGCATTTTTGTAGTAATAATTATATCATAAAGCTGCTTTTTAAGAAAGTTAACGCATTAGATCATATTATATGGCCGTAAAAAAGATTGGATAGATCATACATGCGCAATAGGTAAGCGGAGGAAGTCCGCTCTCTCTTCCCCTTCAAAAACATAAAAAGAAACAGCAGAAGGCTTTCTTTTCAACGTGTATTTTTTCACGAATGGATCAATCTCTTTTGGTACTTTCGGTGTGAATTCTTTTGGTATATCCTTTAAATCATAGTACCTACCGTAATTCATTATGAACTTTTCTATTGTCTTTTTTTGGCTTGCATCAAGACTAACGTAATTTTCAATGAACTCTTTTAAATTCTTTTTATTTAAGTCTTTCACAAACTTCTTTACAACTTCTTTCCTTCCCAAATAAAAAGGATGTTCATTGAAGGTTATATTTTTGTTTGTGTAGATTTTTGGTTTTTGAACGTTTGTTAGTAAAGAATCAAAATCTATCTTTGGATTTCTTTCAAAGATATAGTTTATTAACTCTTTCGTGTAGTAATCACATCTTTCTTCAATTAGACTCCCATCTTGTATCTCTTTAATTATCTTGTTTAGATCGATCTTTTCTTTGTAGTAATGAACGAGGTAAGATGTAAAGAGTTCTGATATTTGCCTTTCTTTTGGGAGGTTTTTAAACTTTTCAAGGTTTAACCTAAACTTTTTATCTATATCCTTCTTTTTCAATTCTTTGATTATGCATATAGGTGTGGATGTATCTATTTCAAACTCAAAAGCTTCTAATATGTTTCTCAAGGTACTTGGTTGAATGTACTGTGTCTCTTCAAATAAAAACTCTTTCAACGCACTTTCAGAAATGTTTATTGAATCTATGGGTATCTTTTCTTTCCCTATCTCTTTCCTTATGAAATCTCTCAGTTTTGGTGTACTTCTGTGTTGGTTGTTATCCAAATTGAATACAAAGCACTTTAATTGGTTAATGATATCTTTAAAAGTATTTTTTATCGGTTCACTTTCCACTTTATTTAGTTGAGACAAACACCTCGAAAAAATAAAGGCGGTTTCATAAACCAAAGGATCGTTATTATTCTTCTGTACTTGAAACATAGTATCAAGGGAATTGAAAACTTTTAAATTATCATCATCGAAATAGTAACCAAGATAGAAACCCAATGGAAAAATAAAAACTAAAGCCTTTTCTTTGTTTGTATTTTTCAACCACCAAGATATATTATTTAAAGCTTGCACCATACCAGAAGGATGTGGAACGGTTTTTAAAATCTTAAATGCTTCGATGTTTAAAGAAACCGCTTCTTCGTATCTTTCTTCGTTCTTTTTTTCTCTTGCTTTTGATAGCAATATGAAGCCTTTATCAACAGGGTTCTGTTCGTAATTCTCACTCCAATATCTTATCTTTTCCATACTTTCATCTGGTTCATAATACAATTCATGTATGTTTCTTAAAGTTTCTACAACAAGTCCTCTGACATAAACAGGTATATTATCAAAATTATCCTTTAGCTCATCGAATACTTTTTTAACTCCCTCTTTCTGTTTAATTCTATTCAATATATGAACTTTTTGATCCAAGAAAAGGTAGTACAAGCCACCTTTCTTCAACCTCTGTAACTCTTCATCTATTATCTCAAGGGCTTCATCGTATTTAACATCCCATTTTAATTTCAAAACGTTTATGTAATTAACGATGTTTTTATTTTTATCTGGTCTATCACTTTCTAAGTAATGAGCAACATAATTCAAAATTGGCCTTATGAACTGTCCTTTATTCACAATTTCAATCAATACTTTAATGTTCATTTCTCCACCCTTTTCCTTTACCTGATAGCAACAAAAATATAAAATAAAATTTACTTCAAAAACCTTTTCTTTGGTATGTTAACAACTCTTGAAGCTTCTATATATTATTCTAAAGTTTATTATATCATAATTCGCTTATAATAACCAAAAGAAAGACAAAGGTATTATATCAGATAAAAACCATCGTAATTAATTTTAACATAAGTTTTTTTTACCAATCTCTGTAATACTTTATCAATACATATTTGAAGCCAATTAAAAAAACACTTGAAAATCATATGGAAAAGCGTATGATTAAAATAAGAGGTTGGATTATTTGAGATATTAGTTTTAAATTAAAAGAATAATTCAAGGGGGTGAAAGAGGATGAAGAAATTTATTGTTGCTTTGTTGATCACTGTTCTGGTGTTAGGGAGTATATTTGTTTTTGGAGGGGATGATGGGGGAGAAAATGGCACATCTGGTTTAAAACCAACAGAGATTGTAAGTGTTGTGGAAGAAGTAGAGTAAATGCTTGGTTGGGACTTTTACTTTACAAAAAACAACGCTTGAAAAAGCTTAGAAGACTTAAGAAAGTAACTAGATAATTTTTCAAAGGAAAAGAATGTGAGGTTATGAATTATTTGCCGGCAAGAAGCAACCCTGCAGGGAAAGTAGAAAAAAATAAAATAGGAGGAGGCGAGGAATCTTCCCTCGCTAATCATCCTGGTACTATTTTAGCATTAGGGCATCTCTTTGCAAAAGAAATAATGAAAAAGAGCAAAAAATAGATTTTTAGTACCATTTTTTAAGTTTCATATCCATACATATTATACGAGGGGGAAATAAAAATGAAAAAAGAGGTTATTTTGATCATCTTTTTTAGCGTTTTATCGTTGATTGTATTTTCTAATGATTTTGGATTGGGAATAAAAATTGGAAAAGTAACTGAAAAACCAGCGGGAGTTTATATGAGAAGCTATATTGGAGAATCCAGTTTTATAGGATTTACTCTTACTTGGACAAATTCTGATTATTTACGAATTGACGGAGATTTAGAATTCACTACTCCAGTTTATGCTTCTGATAGCAATAAGGGTCGTTTTTTTAGTTATGGAGCTTCCCTTAAATTTGAAGCCGAAGAAAATTCAATTAATTGGGGCATGTATCTCCCTTTAACTTACAACCAGGACTCACCTGAAGAAACGATATTTTTCTTTATAGAAGTAGCGCCGGGTTTCATTTTTTATCCTGAATGGAATGTCGATTATAGAGGGGGATTTGGATTTGGTTCTAAATTTTAATTCAGATTGTTAATTTCTACTGTTCGGATAATTGTTTATAAGGTTTTTAGGTTTTTTCTATTAAGAAAAGGGAGAAAGCGAAAGAGAAGGAGGTGAAAAAATGGAAACCACATTAAATCCAGATTATACTTCTCCAGAGTCGGAAGTTTGTTATTCTTGTCTTGGGTGCATTGCATGTTTTTTTCCAAGTCTTTCGGGTTTTGGAGCTTTTGGCATAATCGGAATTGCAGACGTTGAATGAATGATTTCACGTAAAAGCAAATTCATTACGATTATCAGAAAAGGAGGTGAATGAAAATATGAATAATCTAAATCCTGAATACACCATTGAGGGGGTTGAATGTGCTGGATGTTTTATTTGTGGTGGTTGTTTAGGGACAGATGCAGATTGGTCTGCACTTATGCTCATTGGTTTAGCTACTATGGTATACGTTGGTTAAAAGGAAGATAAGTAATTTATTATTACAGGGAAGAGGAATTTTCCCTCTTCCTTGTAAGAGATTCATTTTTGTATGAAATATAAAGAAAGGGGTGAATAAAGGTGTATGATATCAATAAATACGCAATTTTAAATAATCATTACAAACTTTTAGAATTCCCAACATATGGTGTTTTACAGGTGAAATCAGATAATATGAAGAATAGAGATAGAATAATTCAAATAGATGGAAAAGAAAATATTGAAAAAGGTTTGTTTCTGAAACAAGCCTCTTCTTTTATAAATCACGATGCTGTGGAATTGTTTAAACTTTGCAACGGCAGTAAAACGCTCAAGGAAATATTTGAAATGTTTTCAAATGACGATAAAATTAGGCAATTTTTATTTAGAGCCATTGAAAGAAATCATGTGAGTTTGGTCGATAAACCTTCTGTTGATGGTTTAGATGTAAGAGGAACAAAAGACTTTTTCCTACCTTTACATATGTCAATAGAACTAACCGATGGATGCAACTTAAATTGTAAATACTGTTATAGAAGAGAAGATATAAGAAAAAGTACTTTTATCGATTCAGAAAAATTAAAAGTAATGGTTGAAAAATTGAATAAAGAAACTCTATCTATGGTTGAAATAACTGGTGGAGAGCCTACTTTACATCCGCATTTTACAGAGATTTTAAAGTATATCTTGGAAAGAGGTATAACGGTTGGAGTACTAACAAATGGAGTTAAATTACCAGAAAATTCAACGGAAGAGTTGGAACCATATGCAGATAAAATAATATGGGGGGTTAGCTTAGATAGTTACGATCCAGAATATCATGATAAATTTAGGGGCAAAAAAGGGGCTTGGGAATCTACTGTTAAAAACATCAAAAAATTGGTAAACCACAATTTCTTTGTTAGAGTAGCGATGGTGGTAACACCTGAAAATATCGATCAGTTGGATAAAACTGCAGAATTGTCTGTGAATTTAGGCGCAAGATTTTTCACTTTTTCTGCATCACTTCCTTTCGGAAAAGGGAAAAATATTGAATGGAAAGAGGAATATGCACTAAAACTTTTTGAAGAAGGGAACAAGGTAATAAAAAAATACGAAGGAATTATACCCATAGTACAAGAAGAATCTGGGGATCTATTGAAGCATTCAAAAAATTGTGGAGCCGGTTGGAAAAACTTCACCGTTGGTCCTGATTTTGCTGTGAGACCATGTGTTATGTCAGAACCAAAAAGAGACGTTATCGGAATAATCGATCCTGATAACCCAACGAAATTTTTCGAGAATCACAAAGAAGAAACTTTTTTCTATTCTAAAATTGTTCCTCCCAATAGGGAAATTTGCGGTGATTGTGAGTTACTTCATTTCTGTTGGCCTTGTATTTTAAGAGCTAGAAAAGCGGTTGAAGATGGATTGATGGATATTGATAAATGCAAGTGGATGAATGATTCGTATGTAGAATTTTTAAAGGTAAAAGTACCAAATAGAGGAGATAAAAATGTTCTTAAGTAAATTCGGTACTTTAAGTTTTGTTTTTAAATATACAAAGAGGAGAATATGGTTTTTTATCTTGGGCATGATTATGCTAATTGTACTCACTTTGGTTGCTCTTTTACCCCCTTATCTCACAAAACTCGCTTTTGATAAAGGGATTATGGCAAGGAACATGAATGTTCTTATTAAATATGTGTTGATCCTTGTTGGTACCTATCTTTTACAAAGTATACTTAACTACAGTTCTTCCGTGTTGTTCACCTTTTTAAATCAACATACACTTCTTGATATGAAGAAAGATCTCAACAAAAATATTTTGAATCTTCCATTAGAATTTTTTACGACCAACGAAAGCGGGTATATCCTTGCCCGAATGAAAGAAGTTGACTCCTTGAGTTCCTTTTTCTCCATGAATACCCTAAGAGCGATCATAAGCATCTTTGAATTTGTAGGTGCTCTTTTTATTATGTTTTCAATGAACTTTAAGCTCACTATTCTATTACTTTTAATGGTTCCTGTATTCGGTATAGTAACAAAAATCTTTGGAAGATCTCTTAAAAAATTCACTCATGCCTCTCTTGAAAAAGGTGCAATGTACAGCGGGAAATTGCAACAAGCGATTTTAGGTGGAGAAGAAATAAAGAGACTTGGCATAGAAGAAAAACAGATAAAGGAGATAAACCAAGCGAGTGAACAATTTGCAAAGACGATGATAAAAAGGGGAATCTCGATATCAGGGGGAACGGAGTTATTGACACTTTTTTCTTCTCTTGCAAGTGTATTTTTGCTATACGTTGGAGGAAGTGCAGTTCTAAATGAAAATATCTCTATCGGTACCTATATGGCATTCGCAGGTTATTTTTCTAAATTATATGCCCCTGTTTTAAATTGGAACACAACGATGTTGACTATCCAACCAGCCTTCGTTGCTTTGGAAAGAATTAGAAATTTTTTCTTCAAATACCAAAAAGAGGAAGAAACTGGTGATGAATTAGAATTAAACCAAATAAATGAGATAGAGATGAAAAATGTAAGCTTTAAATATCCTGATGGTAATGATTATGTGATAGAAAACTTTGATTTAAATGCCAAAAAAGGTACTAAAATACTTTTAAAGGGTCCAAATGGAAGCGGTAAATCGACGATAATAAGATTGCTTTTAGGGTTTTATAACAACTATGATGGGAAGATATTGGTCAATGGAACAGACTTGAAAAAGATCTCAAAAAAATCGTTAAGAAAACTTTTTTCAATCGTATCGCAGAGAATTTTTCTCTTAAACTCTTCGATAGCAGAAAATATAAAAATCGTTGATGAACTAGATGAGGAACAATATCAAAAGGTTTTACTTAAATCGGGCTTAAAGGAATTTGTGAATTCTCTACCCTTGAAAGACAAAACACCTGTGGGGGAAAATGGGATAAAATTATCAGGTGGACAGATCCAAAAGATAGCAATAGCTCGAGCTATCGCAAAAGCTAATTCGGACGTTTATGTTTTTGATGAAGCTACCGCACATCTAGATAGTGAAACAAGAGAGTTGATAAAGAAATTCATCAAAGAAGAATTGAACGATAAAATATGTGTGATAATAGATCATTCAAATAACTTTGATGATATTTGCAACAAAATTATAGATCTAACGAAAGAAGAACAATTAAAAAATTGATTTTTATTTCTAATTTTAAAAAAAATAGAGTAAAATCTTCCAAAAAACTATATCATAATAGGAATAAAAGAAGGAAAAGAGAATATAAAATAATTTAAAAATAACAAAAATTATCGAGCTTGATTTTAACATAAATTTTTTGTCTGATCCCTGTAATACTTTATCAATGTATATTTGAAGCCAATTAAAAAACCTTGTACGAGGAGGTGAATGAAAATATGAATGATTTGAACCCCGAATACATCATTGAGGGAGTCGATTGTGCTGGATGTTTTATTTGTAGTTTTTGTTTATTAGGAGGTTGGTCCGCACTTATGCTGATTGGTTTAGCTACTATGGTATACGTTGGTTAAAAGCAAGATAAGTAATTTATTATTATAGGGGAAGAGGAAATTTTTCTCTTCTCCATGAGAAATTCATTTTTGTATGGAATATAAAGAAAGGAGCGAATAAAGATGAAAATGTTGAGAAGGCAATTTTTGATGATGTTTATTTTGATTTCTGTCACCTTCACTTTTTCAGTGAGTTTAGAATTCGATGAAAGCTTTGTTGTTAATCTACTTGACAATGAAAACGAAATATTGGATATAGCTAGTCAAAATGGTAATGTCTATCTTTTGTCAGAGAACGGCTTAGTGTATTTCATAGATTCAAAAGGAAACATCAACAAGATATTTGATTTAGAATTGGAAAGTTACGGGAAAACTCCTGTGAAAATTATTCACAATGGTAAAGAAATAGAAAAACACCTTTTGACCGCAGGTGGAATGGATATTTACGATGATTCATTATATGTAGCTTTCTACAACGTAGTAAAAATCTTCAATTCAGAAGGAGAGATTTTGAGCACGATTACATTGAACAATGATCTCAGTATAAGTGATGTTAAAATAATTGATTCAAAAATATTCATTTTAGATCGAATCAAAGGTCTTTTTAAAGTGAAGGGGGATACAATAGAAAGAGTTTTCCCTGAGTTAGGTCAAGAATCACTTGGTATGAATTATATTAATTTAGAAGTAATAGAAGATACAATATACCTACGTTACATGTATGGTAAAACTGAACAAGTTGGTCCGGAAGCTTACGTCACTTCTGAACCTTTTGTACAAGGGGTATATAAATTATCAAATAAAGATGGGAAATACATAGAAGAAGAAAATAAAGAATTAGGGGAAAATGCTGTTATCAATGAATCGTTTGCGGCTTTTGGAAACCATTTAATATTGTCAAAAGGGGAAGCGGAAATGTTTATATTAGATGAAGATTTGAATATAAGATTGTATATAAATAGCCCAAATTTGCTCTACTATCCTAAGTTTGCCTTTGATAAAAATGTAAATGCCGATGGGAAAAATATCCTCTATATTTACAATCACAGGGATCTTAAGAGATATTTCTTTGAGGATTCTCTAAATTTGTCGAAGAATTGAAAGATGATGAGATTATCAGTTTTGCTATCGATTCATTAGGGAATATCTTCATACTTTACCATTCTACATCAGACAACAAGCTCAAAATGGCTGTACTTGTTGAAGAAGATGATGGGAAATATTCAGCTAAAATATTTCACGAGGAACCATTTTCAGAGAAACCGATAAAATTATTGGCGCACAGAGGATTTTTAATATTAGTTACTAAAGAAAACTACCAGATATATCAAACTTTACCGATAATAGAAAACCTCAATTTGCACTCCTCTTTTCTTTTTTGAATTCTTCTTAGTATCTCTTTCTTATAGCAGATATCTCTTTTTTTAAAAGTTTCTTGTTTGTTGGAGAGTTTGAGGGGGGTTACCCCCTTAAAGACTCGAATTATGATCTAACCAATCTTTTTCACGGACATGTAATATGATCTAATGCGAAAACTTGAAATGCATTTTTTGTTGTGGTATAATCTAATAAAAGCGATGACCTTTGGTCATTTTTATTTTATTAGAGGGTCTGAATATGAGGCGAAAGAGTTTGCAGAAGAAAAACAAAGAGGAAAAGATGAATTTAATAATGAATGTAGCAGAAAAAATTTTTGTGGGAAAAGGTTACGAGAAAGCTACAATGACCGAAATTGCAAAAAGAGCTAATCTTGCAAAGGGGACGTTGTATTTATACTTTTCAAGCAAAAAAGATCTATATTTTACCTCTGTTGAAAGAGCATTATCTACTTTGCTCAGGTCTATTATTGAAAAATTTTCCTCTTGTAAAAACGGTTTTGAAAAGGTTGTATCAATGGGAGAAACATACGTATCATTCAGCCTTGAATATGTTGATTATTATAAGTTGATACTGAATTATGAAACCTTGGAAGTTCATTTCGATGATAAAGATCCCCATGTGAAGAAGGCATATGAAAAGAGTGAAGAGATTTTTAAATTATTAGTTAGCTCGGTTGAAGAAGGAATAAAAGATGGTTCAATAGATGAAAGATTAGAACCTTTAAAGATAGCAATGGTTTTGTGGAGTGAGATAACTGGAATGGTTCAGCAAGTAAGCCTTCGAGAGACATTGTATCAAAAATGGACAGGTTTAAAGCCTCTACAAATATATGAGTATTACATAGAAGTAACAAAAAAGATGTTAGCTTCTTTATCATAATAACACATCTATCAAGAGTGCTTTAAGAAATCAATAAAATTACAGTCGGGAGGTATGCGGATGCACAAAGTCGTAATAACTGGAATGGGAACAGTAAACGCTATAGCAAAAAACACAGAAGAATTTTTAGAGGGTTTAAAAGAAATGAGAATAGGCATAGATAAGATAACTCAGTTTGATACCTCGGATCATAAAGTTAAGATAGCTGCTGAAATAAAAGATTTTGACCCTCAAGAATATATGGATAGTAGAACCGCCAAACGTTATGATAGGTTTTTACAATTAGCTATTGCTGCCTCAGATGAGGCTATTGAAGATGCCGGATTGTCTCAAGATCAAGATTGGAGAGAAAATGCTGCAGTAATAATAGGTTCTGGAATTGGCGGGTTTAAAACGTTGTATCACGAGTTTGGAGTCATGAACAAAAAAGGTCCAAAGTATGTTAGCCCTTTTTTAATACCGATGATGATTGCAGATATGGCAAGTGGAGTTGTTTCTATAAGGCATAAATTAAAGGGACCAAATTTTACAACGGTTAGTGCGTGTGCTTCAGCTGTCCACTCAATAATAAGTTCTGTGATGTTGATAAGGAGTGGAGAAGTTGATGTGGCCATAACCGGCGGTTCCGAAGCGGTTATTGATCCTATGCCAATAGCGGCTTTTGCTAATATGATGGCACTTTCTCAAAGAAATGAGGAACCGCAAAAAGCATCAAGACCTTTTGACAAAGATCGAAATGGATTTGTTATGGGTGAAGGATCTGGGATATTAGTTTTAGAATCAGAAGAGCATGCAAAGGCAAGAGGGGCAAAAATTTATGGATATATAGCGGGATATGGAATGACAGGAGATGCTTACCATATTAGTCAATCTGATCCTGAAGGTGAGGGTGCGGCAAGGGCAATAAAGAATGCCTTAAAGATGGCTGAATTGGATCCTTCAGATGTAGATCTTATAAATTGTCATGCCACCAGTACTCCTGTTGGAGATAATTCGGAAGTAAAAGCTATTAAAAAAATATTTGGTGAATTCGCAGATAAGCCATATTTACAATCAACTAAAACTTTAATAGGACATACTTTGGGAGCTGCTGGTGCAATTGAATTAATAGCTTCAGTAATAGAAAGTCATAATCATTTTGTTCATGGAATGCCAAATTTAGAAGAGCCCGATGAAGAGATGAAAACACTCAATATCCCAAGAGAGACTCAAGACGCTGAAGCAAATGTAATTTTAAAGAACTCCTTTGGGTTTGGAGGACACAATGGGTCTTTAATTTTTGTTAAATCATAAAAGGGGGAACAATTATGCCTAAGATAGGAATAGTAACCGATAATACATGTGACATCGAACCAAAGCAATTAGAAGAAATGGGGATAGGTTTCGTTTCATTGTATGTAAAGTGGAAAGGTAAGTTTGAAAGGGCTGTGGACATTGATACAGACGATTTCTATGAGTTTTTAAAAACATCTGACTATATACCTGCTACTTCACAGCCAACACCTCAAGATTTTGAAGAGGTATATAGAAAAATGCTTAAAGATTACGATGAATTAATATCTGTTCATCTTTCAGAAAAACTGAGTGGAACTTATAACTCTGCTAGGATAGCTGCTCAAAATCTCGATGAAAAAAGGATCCATATAGTGGAAAGTTATGAAGCTACATGGGGGTTGGGTCATTTAGTATTAGAATTAAAAAAACTTATAGACTCAGGAGAGTATAGCATAGAAGAGTTGGAAGGTTTCGTGGAACATTTTCACGAAAAAGTGAATGTCTACTTTACCGTGGGAAGTTTAAATTATCTTGCAAAAGGTGGAAGAATAGGGAGAGCAACTGCCTTTTTGGGAAGTATGCTAAATATTAAGCCATTGTTAAAACTGGAGAATGGTGAAATATTGCCCATTAAAAGAATTAGAGGATATAATAAAATAATTAAAGAGCTTAGCACTTTGGCAATGGAAGAAAAAGGAAAAGGAGAGTTAAAGAATATAACCGTTGAACATACGGGGAGCTTGAAATTAGGTGGCGATTTGTTGGATGAAGTAGTTAAATTGGGAGTACCAAGGGAAAAGATAATCTTTGAACCGATGGATATAATAATAGGTATGCATTTAGGACCTGATTCGGGTGGAATAGTAACTTCATGGGAGTGAAAATTATGAATATAGAAAAAATAATGAAAATATTACCCCATCGTTATCCTTTTTTGCTTGTTGATGGGGTATTAGAGTTAAATGAGGAAAAGATCAAAGCGTTTAAAAACGTAAGTGTTAATGAACCTTTTTTTCAAGGTCATTTCCCAAATTATCCAATTATGCCAGGGGTACTTATTGTTGAGGGTATGGCTCAAACAGCTGGACTACTACTTTTGAAAGATACGAATGAGAATGTAATTCCTTTGTTTACAGGTATAGATAAGGCACGATTTAAAAAAGAAGTAAGACCTGGAGACAGACTGATATACGATTTAGAGATTTTACAAAAAAAAGGAAACATGTTCAAGTTAAAAGGAGTAGCTACTGTGGAAGGCCAGGTATGTGCACAGACAGAGATAATGGTAGGTATCAAAAAGAGTTGAAGATGGAGGTGCAGTGTTGGAACCTGTAAAAAATAGAGTTACTGACTTATTGAAAATTAAATATCCCATATTAGAAGGCGGAATGGCATGGGTGGGTACTGCAAAATTAGCTGCCGCTGTTTCTAATGCAGGTGGATTAGGAACTATAGGTTCTGGAAGTATGGATGCAAAACTTTTAAAGAAACAGATTGATTCAGTAAGAGAAATGACTGATAAACCTTTTGCCGTAAACGTTATTATGCTTAATCCTCATATAGATGAAGTCATAGATCTGATAATTCAAGAAAAAGTTCCAGTTGCTATTTTGGGAGCGGGAAATTCTAGCAAGTACATTCCTATGCTTAGAGAAAATGGGATAACAACCTTAGGGGTAGTTTCTTCAGAAAATCTAGCGAAAAGGTTGGAAAATGCCGGAGCAGAAGGTATAATAGGTGAAGGAATGGAATGTGGTGGACACATCGGAGATGTAACTACCATGGTATTGATTCCACGGCTTTCCAGTATGTTGTCGGTTCCTGTAATAGCAGCAGGTGGAATTGCTAATGGCCCTGGTGCCGTTGCTGCCTTATCCTTGGGGGCAGAAGGTATTCAGATGGGAACGCGTTTTATAGCCACATATGAATGTGAAGCTCACGAAAATTACAAAGAGAAAATAATAAGTGCAGGTATTAGAGACACTATAATTACTGGTCAGAAAATGGGTCATCCGGCTCGCATAATAAAAACAAAGTTTGGTAAAAAAATAGCCAAATTAGAAGCATCATCGCCTGAAGAAGCTGAAGAAGCTTTGGTAGGTAGCCTTATGAAGGCTTTCCTGTATGGTGACGAAGAAAGTGGGTCTTTCATGGCAGGGCAATCCGCTGGCTTGATAGAGGAAATAAAAAGTGTTAACGAGGTTATTGAAGATATAATGTCATATATTTTGAAAAATTACGACTTAGAAAAAAATATCGATAAAGGGAGGAGATAAGTTTTGCGATGTTTTGTGTTTACAGGACAAGGATCCCAATACTTGGGAATGGGAAAGGATATATTAGAAAAAAAACCCGAATATGAATTGTTTTTTGATAAAGTAAAAAATAAGATTGGAGTGGATATAAAAAGTATAATATTTGGCACTGATGAAAAAGAGCTTACCTTAACCCAAAACGCACAAGTTGCTATATTAACAATTAGCTATATGAAGTATTTGAATGCTTTAGAAGAAGGTCTTAAACCTGATGTGGTGGCGGGGCATTCTTTAGGAGAATGGACAGCCCTTTTAGCCTCAAACATGATCAATTTCGAAGATGCAATTGAAGCGGTTTATTATAGGGGATTATACATGAGTGAAGCGTTTGAACCAGGAAAGGGTGGCATGGCAGCGGTAATAGGTATGGATTTAAATGAGATTGAAAAAATTTTAGCCAATTATCCAAACGTTCAAATAGCTAATTACAACTCTCCCTCACAGATTGTAATAAGTGGAGAAATGGAAGAACTCTTGATTTCTATGGAAAAACTCAAAGAAGAAGGAGCCAGAAAAGTTGTTCCTTTAAATGTAAGTGGTCCTTTTCATTCGAGATTTTTAAAAGATGCAGAAGAAAGGTTAAGAAAACGAATTGAGCATATAGAATTCAGGAAACCAACGTTTCCCATTGTTCAGAATGTGACAGCAAAATTTGAAACTGATCCTGATATCATTAAGGAAAATGTAATTAAGCAAATAACTTCACCTGTTAGATGGATTGAATGTGTTGAAGAATGTTTGAATAATGGTGTGGACGAATTTGTTGAAATTGGACCTACAAATGTGCTCACAAAATTTATTAAACAAATAAATAAAAATGTTAAATTACTTAATATATAAAATTGGGGGTGTTTCCCTTTGAAGTTGAATCAAAAGATTGCGATCGTAACAGGTGGTTCTAGAGGAATAGGGAAAGAAATATCACGCAATTTCATAAAAGAAGGTGCCACCGTAATAGCGATTGCTAAAGATGAAAGACCTCTAATAGAAGAAAACGAAAAAAATGATTTTCCAGAAGATAGGTTCGTTTATTACCAAGCAGACATAACTGATTTTGCCACGATTAACGAGCTTGTGACTCAGATATATAATAAATACCAAAAAATCGACATATTAATAAATAATGCTGGAATGGCTAAAGATAACTTTTTAGTTATTATGAAAGAAGATGATTTTGATAAGGTAATACAAGTGAATTTAAAAGGAACTTTTATCATGACAAAAGCGGTTGCAAAGATAATGAGAAAACAAAAGTTTGGAAATATAATAAGCATGGCAAGTGTGGTAGGCATGGAAGGAAACATTGGCCAAACTAATTATTCAGCAGCAAAAGCAGGTATAATCGGAATGACAAAATCTTGGGCGAAAGAACTTACAATGAAAGGAGAAAATATCAGAGTAAACGCCATTGCACCTGGTTTTGTTAGAACAGGGATGACAGAAAGTTTAAAAGAAGAATTGATAGAGTATGTTATAGAAAATACTTGTTTAAAACGATTGGGAGAACCTGAGGATATAGCAAAATTAGCTGTATTTTTAGCCAGTGATGATTCTTCCTTCATAACAGGACAAGTTATAAGGATAGACGGTGGATTAAGAATTTAATGTTTTAAAATAAAAATCCCGAGGTCATGTATTTTATAACCTCGGGATTTAGTTTTTAAAAGAGATGGTAAACTTTAAAGATTGAGACGGTTATAAGCGCCGTTACTGACATAATCTTGATTAGTATATCAAGCGAGGGACCAACGGTATCTTTCAGTGGATCCCCTACTGTATCTCCCACGATTGCTGCCTTATGGGCATCCGTACCTTTCCCTTCTCCCTCGACACCACCGGATTCAATTCTCTTTTTAGCGTTATCCCAAGCGCCTCCAGAGTTAGCAGAAAATATTGCTAACATAACACCGCTAAGAGTAGTTCCTATCAAAAGTCCTCCTACAAAGTTTGGACCAAGTAAAAGTCCAGAAATTATAGGTGTTAAAGTAGCAATGAGAGCGGGGAATTTTATTTGACTTAGAGAACCTTCGCTACTAATCCTGATGCATCTTTCGTAATCGGGGTCTGCTGTCCCCTCCATCAATCCGGGTATTTCTCTAAACTGTCTTCTAACCTCGTCAACCATCTTGTTAGCAGCATTCACCACGGCATTTATTAGAAAAGAACTAAAAAAGAAAGGTAGTGCAGCACCGAAAATAGCTCCCGCTATTGTTCTCGCATCTATCATGTTCAAGATCAAGATACTTTCTAAATGCCCTACTCCTCCATCTCCTGGACCTGCTTGAGAATAAATAAAAGATGCGAAGAGAGCTAATGCCGCTAATGCAGCAGAACCAATAGCGAAACCTTTACCTATAGCAGCTGTTGTGTTCCCTACAGAGTCTAGTTTATCAGTTATCTCTCTAACCTCTGGGGGCAATTTTGACATTTCACTTATTCCACCAGCATTATCTGCGATTGGACCGTAAGAATCAACTGAAACCGTTGTTGCAACGAAAGAAAGCATACCCAAGGCAGCCATTGCTACACCGTATAACCCTGCTATTTCAAAGGACACAAGGATTCCTAACATCAAAAGGAAAACAGGCATTAGAACGCTTTCCATTCCCAAGGCTAATCCTTTTGTTATGACAATAGCAGGACCACCCTTAGCAAATTCGCTTAATTCCTTTGTTGGATGGTATGCATCATTAGTGTAATATTCCGCTATAAGTCCCATAAAAATACCGTCTATTATACCTATGGCAGCTGCCAACCAAGGAGAGAAGTATCCCAATCTGAAACCAATATTTTGAAATTCAGTACCACTAATGCCTCTCAAATAAAAAAAGCTAAGAAAAAAAGTTATAATTAAAGTTAAAAATGCTGATGTCATCAAAGAGAAATTTAAATCTTTATGAGGATCATCAGAAGGTTTTTTTAAAATTATGTATAATATGCCAATCATCGAAGAAATTAGCCCTAGAGATATAAAAAGTATCGGATAGTAAGTCAATCTCATTGTGGCATCATAAGAAAAGTTTTGAGGTCCCAAAAGGAAATGAGTATATAGTATTAGAACTATAGATGAAATTACTGCACCTACATAACTTTCCAACAAATCTGCCCCAAGTCCTGCAACATCTCCAACATCATCTCCCACGTTATCGGCAATAGTTGCGGGATTTCGTGCATCATCTTCGGGTAATGCTAATTCTGTTTTTCCAACCAAGTCTGCTCCCATGTCCGCAGCTTTTGTGTAAATACCTCCACCAACCCTATCAAACATAGCGATTATTGAGCATCCAAGGGCATATCCAGAAACGGTCATGGTGAAAGGAATGTAATTTATTCCCAACCAGTTGACTTTTATTACCAAATTTTCCGCAGAAAGCTGTCCCAACCAATTTCCAAAGATAATATATACTAAAAATAAACCTAATAGAGCCAATCCAGAAACGCTAAGACCCATAACGCTTCCACCTTGAAATGCAACTTTCAGAGTTTTTCCAATACTTTTCTCTGTACGAGCTTTATTGCTAACTCTGACGTTAGCGTAAGTAGCTATTTTCATACCTATGTATCCAGCAAGGGCACTCATAAAAGCTCCCATTACAAAGGCGACTCCTACATACCACTCTACCACGATGCCTAAAGCTAAAGCGATAAATATTCCATAAATCGTCAATACTTTAAGCTCATGGTTAACAAAGGCGGAAGCACCAATTCTAATAGCCTTTGCAATGTGTTGCATTCTTTCGGTACCTTCATCTAAAGCAACGACCTGTCTAAAGTTAACACTTGCAAAAATTAAAGCAATAGCAGGAACTACTGCCAAAATCCATAGACTACCCACTGTTTCACCTCCGAAGTGTTGTTAGATTTGAAGTATAACATATTACCCCATTTTATTATATCATTTTCTATTCAAAAAAATAAGTTTTAAAAATGGCAATTAAATGTAACCAGAAACAATTAAACGACTTTAAAAACAATTAGAAGGGTATATCTTCCAAATGGTATTTATTGTTTTTCTAAATACTTTTGATAAAATATATAATAAAGAGCAGAAGTTTTACGGAAAAATAATATGTATATTGTGTTAAATATCACAAAAAAGGAGGAGTTAATTTGTTATCCGAAATGAGTTTAAAAGAATTTTTAGAAAAGCTTTCGTCCAACGAACCCGCTCCCGGGGGTGGAAGTGCAGCGGCATTATCGGGTTCTATAGCAGCTAGTTTGGGATGTATGGTAACAAATTTAACTATCGGCAAAAAAAAGTACGAAGAAGTTGAAGAAGAAATGAAAAATTTGAAATTAAAGTTAGAAGAGTACAGAGACAAATTCCTTCAACTTATGGAGGAAGATGCAGAAGCTTTCAACGGGGTGGTAGAAGCATTAAAGCTTCCAAAAAGTACTGAAGATGAGAAAAGAGTCAGAAATGAAAAAATACAGGAAAATACGAAAAAAGCCACACTTGTTCCGCTAGAAATAGCCAAAGATGCGTTAGAAGTCATGGAACTTTCGGGGATTACAATAGAAAAAGGTTATAAAATGGCTAAAAGTGACGCAGCTATTTCCCTTGTAATGGCAAAAGCAGCGGTTGATGGTGGATTATATAATGTAAAAATAAATCTTCCATCGATTAAAGACGAAGATTTTCTAAGAGACATCAACAGTCAAATTGAAAAAATTGAAGGAGAAGCAAACACCCTTGAATTAAGACTGCTATCCAAAGCTAATATATAATTTTAAAAAAGGGGGTGGAACATAATGGCTGAAGAAGAATATTTAAGAGAAGAATTAATGAAAAAAAAGAAAACTTTAGAAGCAGAAAAGAAATCTATAGAAAAGTATATGGGTCCTCATGAACACGATGAATCTCTTGAAAAAGAATGGGAAAGGATTAATCAAGAGTTAGAGCAAATAGAAAAACAGTTGAAAGAAATAGAGAAAGAATAAAAAGTTGGCCGGTTCTTTACCGGCCAAATTTTATAAACTTAATTGAAAAGATCTAGGGGTGAAAAAATTTTTGATTTTCTAACAATTCCTCGTTTGGTACGTTTCGAATCTCTTTAGCGGGAACGCCAACGTAAATTTTTTTTGGTTTCAAATTTTTAGTAACCACGCTTCCGGCGCCAACCAACGCATCTTCTCCAATTATTTTTCCTGGTAATATTGTTGCGTTAGCTCCTATTCTTGCCCCTTTTTTGATAATGGGACCTTTGAAAAGCGTTTTTCTCTTCTCTGTTCTTCCTAAAAATTGATCGTTGGTAAAGGTAACTCCTGGAGCTATGAAACAATAATCTTCTATTGTAGAGATGGCCGTAATGTAAGCCTCTGTTTCTATCTTTACGTACTTACCTATTCTACTTTTATTTTCTATTGTAGCACCTTTTCCGATGATAGTATTTTCTCCAATTTCTACATCTTCTCTTATGCTCGCCAAATCTCCAATAAAAACATCATTTGATATTTTAGTACCTTTATATAAGATGCAACATGCTCCCACGATGACATTATTGCCCAAAGTTATAGGAGAAAAAGTTTGTGTTTCTGTTGTGGCAGAATTTTTAGCTTTAAGAGGCGATTTCCCTATTATAGAATTATCTGATATCGTACAGTTTTCTCCAATAATACTATCTTCTTTAATTATTACATTATTTCCTATTATAGTACCTTTTTTAATAACAACATTTTCTTCAATTATAGCATTGTAACCTATTTTAACGCTAGTATCAATTTTAGCGGTTTTTGATATATAAGAAGACATTTTTATCCCCCTTAGGTGTATAAAAAATAATTTTAAGAAAACTCTTTTGATATTTCTATTATTATCTTATCATCAACTAAACCTTTAACAGTCTTTCCTTTTTTGATCCTTTGTCTGATATAAGTTGATGAGATTTCAACGATAGGACTTTCCAATTTCACATATTCAAAATCTACACTATCTAGATTTTTTTCTTCAAAGTATCTGGGATAGACCACTAATTTTACCTTCTTTAATATTTCTTCCCATTTATACCATTTGTGAAAATTTTTAAGGGAGTCTTCACCTATCAAAAGATAAATATTTTTATCAAGATTAGATAAATATTCTATGGTCCTTATTGTGTATGACGGTGAGGGCAGTTTATTTTCTATATCGCTTACTTCAAAATAATATTCAAAAAAAATCCTCTCACACCAAGAATACCTCTTATCGAAATCTGCTATGAAATCTATGCTCTTATGTGGGGGATTTTTAGAAGGTACTATTAAAAACCTATCAGGTTTGAATTCATCATAAGCTATCTCGGCAATTATTCTGTGACCTATATGAGGAGGGTTGAAACTACCACCAAAAAGCATCAACATGGCAAACACCTTTTCTTATGGAATGTATTCAAAAGCGAAATTTCCAATGTACACCGTATCTCCTTCTTTAACTCCTGCATTTTTGAGAATTTTATTCAATCCGTTTTTTTCCAATGTGTTTAAAATTAACAAGCGAGAATCCTTTTGGTTGATATCGTATCTAGTTAACAACTTTTCAATGCCATCTCCCACAACCTCAAAGGTTTCATTATCCCATTTTATAACGTTGATTTTTATATAAGGATCTGGTTCATAGATAACGGGTTGTATTTTGATTCTTTCCGTTATGGCAGATTTTATCCTTTTTTCAAAAAGCTTCTGTTGCTCAATTTTTTCTTTGCTTATATGATTCCAGACCATAGTTATAAGCTCTTGAATGTTTTCACCAGTATAAGCAGAGATTGGAAAAATATCTTTACCGGTTCTATTTTTGAAATCTGTTAATCTCTTTTCAAGAGTGTCTTTTTGTATAGTATCTATCTTATTTGCAACTATGATCTCTTTCTTTTTAGAAAGAATATGAGAAAAAGACTCTAATTCTTTTCTAATAAGTATATAATCCTCTACTGGGTTGTCTCTTTCAAAACAAGATATATCGATAAGATGTACTAAAATGGAACATCTTTCAATATGCCTTAGAAATTGATCTCCTAAACCTTTTCCTAAATGCGCTCCCTCTATAAGTCCAGGGATATCAGCTACTACGAAAGAATAACCTGTGTTGATTTTTACCACGCCTAAATTTGGAACTATAGTTGTGAAAGGGTAATCAGCGATTTCTACTTTGGCGTTTGAAATCCTTGAAATTAATGTTGATTTACCCACGTTAGGGTAACCAATCAATCCTACATCTGCTACTATTTTTAAGACTAACTTTAGATTTTTAGATTCACCTTCCACACCTTTTTCCGCGATTCTTGGAACCTGTAGAGTTGAAGTTGCAAATCTCGCATTTCCTTTCCCGCCTTTACCTCCGCGAGCAACAACCAAATATTGTTGTGGAACTTTTAAATCTGAAAGTAATTCATTGGTTTCAAGATCATAGACACAAGTACCTACAGGTACCTCTATGAAAACATTTTCTCCGGATTTACCAGCTTTCTTTTTATTTTTACCATTTTCACCGTTTTTTGCTCTAAAAATTTTCTTGTATTTAAAATCTACCAATGTATTTTTATTGAGTGTTGATTTGATGATAATTGAACCACCATCTCCTCCGTCTCCACCATCTGGCCCACCTTTTTCTACAAATTTTTCTCTTCTAAAGCTTACAGCTCCATCGCCTCCTTTTCCTGCAATTACTTTGATATTCACTTCATCTACAAAATCACCGATCAAAACATTGCACCTCCACTTATTTATCAAAAATCCTTTTAATAGAATTTTTATCGAATCCAAATTCTTCTTCCTCTATATTCCCTAGAGGTTCAACGTGGATTATCACATCTTTTATGTAAGGATTTATTTTTTTTAACTCCCTTTCAACTTGAGAGGCTATTTCATTAGCTTCTTTGATTGTCATCTCTTCGTCTACTTCGATATGAAGTTCGACAAAATAGACATATCCAGCTTTTCTCACCCTGATTTTATGGGGATTATAAGCTTTACCAATCTTTTCAACGGCTTCTAAAGTATTGTAATAGATTTCCCCTAACTCTTTTGAACTCCCCATAAACTCATCCGAAGTTTCAAGAAACATCTTTATTCCAACTCTGAATATGAACACGGATACAATAATTGCTACCAACGAATCCACCCACATTATATTTAACGTAAGGTAAAATATTATACCAATTAAAACAGACAATGAGGTTAAAATGTCGTTTTTCATATTTAAAGCGTCAGCCACTAAAGAAGAATTTCTTATTTTATTTCCGATGGACAATTTATACTTATATAAAAAATATTTGGTAAGTATCGAAATCAAAGAAATCCAAAGCACTAAATAAGGCCTGTAAATTAAAAAATTATGCTTTATTATACTTTGAATCGCACCTATAAGAACTTGGAAACCTGCATAAATAATTACTAAAGATAAAACCTTAGTAACTATCGTCTCAGCTCTTTCATGACCAAAAGGATGGCTCTCATCTGCGGGCTTACCTGAGATTTTAGACGCAATTAAAGTTAATATTGAAGTTATTATATCCGTAGTTGTATCTATTCCATCAGCTAAAATAGCCATACTACCCGTAATGAAAGAGATAACTAATTTTAAAAAAGCAAGGGCAGCGTTTATTATTATTCCCATCCATGAGGCTTTTGCAGCCAATTTTTCTCTTTGTGAATTAATCTCAAAAGCTTCTTCTTTTGGTGTTTTCTTCAAATAATATTCTCCTTTGTTGGCTTTTGTGAATGTTGATTAAAAACGAAATTCTGACAGTCAATATACCTAACTGCATTGATTATTATACCACAACTAATATTCTTTGAATACAAACTTATTTTTTCACATGAAGTTCTTTTATGGTATAATTAGAACAGATATTTAGATAGAGTTGGTTGATGAGCAAAAATGCGCTAAAGCAACTAAAAAGAATGTAGAAAAGAAAAAAGGAGAGTGGATCTTATAAATATTTTAAACATCAATGGTTTAATTCCAAAGTTGCCAATAATCCAAGGAGGTATGTCTGTTGGCATCTCTCTTGATAATTTAGCATCAGCGGTAGCAAACGCTGGGGGGATTGGTGTAATAGGTACTGCGGGAATCGGGTTAATCGAAAATCCTCAAACCAGAAAAGTGAAAGAAGCGAATATGGAGGGTCTTAAAAAGGTTATTAGAAAGGTAAGAGAAAAGACAAATGGAATAATTGGCGTTAATATAATGACTGTTTTGACTGATTATAAAGAGCTTGTGAAAACAGCGGTAAAAGAAGAAATTGATTTAATAATATCTGGAGCGGGCTTGCCTTTAAATTTACCTGAATTTGTAGATAAGAATTCTAAAACAAGGTTAGTTCCTATAGTTTCTTCTTTAAAAGCTGCCCAGGTGATATTCAAAAGATGGTGGAGTAAATATAATTACATTCCTGATGCATTTATAGTGGAAGGTCCAAAAGCTGGGGGACATTTGGGATTTAAAAAGATTAATCTGGAAAATCCTGAATTTCATCTCGAAGTTATCGTCCCTCAGATAGTAGATTTCTGTGAGGAAATTAAAAGAGAATACAATAAAGAAGTACCTGTAATAGCTGCCGGGGGTATCGACTCACCTGATAAGGTAAAAGAAATATTTTCGTTAGGAGCTAAGGGGATACAAGTTGGAACTCCTTTTATAGCGACTAAAGAGTGTGACGCCGATATAAAGTTTAAAGAGGCTTTGATAAATGCCAAGGAAGAAGATATAGTAATAATTGAAAGTCCTGTCGGCCTTCCTGGAAGAGCTATCAAAAACAAATTTATAGAAGATGTTTCAAAAGGGATTAAAAAGCCATTCAAATGCCCTTATCACTGTATTAAAACGTGTAATTTTGTTGATGCTCCTTATTGTATAGCCCAAGCCCTACTTAACGCAGCAAAAGGGAATTTAGATGAGGGGTTTGTTTTTAGTGGCAAATACGGTTACAAAATCGATAAAATTACATCTGTGAAAGAGGTAATAAATTATCTTTTTGAAGTCAATGAAAAGAAAGTAAAAAATTTGAGACAATCGTTTCAGGATGGGGAGGTTCTAAATAAAAATTTAAATTAAAGACATTTTAAAAAAAACAAAAAGAGGAGGCCACGCTATGTTAAATTTTGAATTTGTAAGTCCTACACGAATAATCTTCGGGAAAAAAGCCGAAGAAAAAGTTGGCTTAGAGGTAAAAAAGTATTCCAATAAGATTTTATTTCACTATGGGCAAGGAAGTATTAAAAAAACAGGTTTGTATGATAGAGTGGTAAAATCTTTAAAAAATGCAGAGGTTGAGCTTGTTGAATTGGGTGGTGTTCAACCGAATCCCAGATTAAGTTTGGTAAGAAAGGGTATTGAAATATGTAAAAAAGAAAATATTAATTTTATACTTGCTGTGGGTGGAGGAAGTGTAATAGATTCCGCAAAGGCTATAGCAGCAGGAATGAAGTATGATGGAGATGTATGGGAATTGTACGAAGGGAAAGGGGCTTTGAAAGAAGCGCTTCCCGTTGGTGTCATTCTAACCATACCTGCTGCTGGTAGCGAAGCTAGTATGGGATCGGTTATTACAAATGAAGAAGGATGGTATAAAAGAGCAATAAATTACGATGTTTTAAGACCAGTTTTTGCAATAATGAATCCTGAACTAACTTATACCCTACCACCTTTTCAAACAGCTGTTGGAACGGTGGATATGTTAACCCATGTAATGGAAAGGTACTTCACCAATACCCAACATGTTGAATTAACCGATAGGTTGAGCGAAGCCACTATGAGAACTATAATTCACAACGCACCTTTAGCCATTAAAGACCCTTACAATTACGACGTAAGAGCTGAAATTATGTGGGCTGGTACCGTTGCACATAACGGTTTGTTAGGAACCGGAAGGGAAGAAGACTGGGCAACTCATGATATAGAACATGAAGTGAGTGGCATTTACGACGTTGCCCACGGAGCGGGTTTGGCTGTTTTATTCCCTGCTTGGATGAAATATGTTTATAGGCACGACTTAAACAGATTTGCAAGGTATGCTGTAAATGTTTGGAACGTCGAAGCTGATTTCTTCAACTTAGAAAAAACCGCTTTAGAGGGGATTAATAGGCTTGAGAAATATTACAAAGAGGATTTAAAATTACCGATAACTTTGAAGGAATTGAAAGTTCCCGATGACAGATTCGAAGAAATGGCAGAAAAGGCAACGGAAAGAGGACCTTTGGGTAATTTTGTGAAACTTTACAAGGAAGATGTTCTAAATATCTTAAAATTAGCTAGGTAAAAAAGGGCTTTATGCCCTTTTTCCATTTTTAGGGATATTCTTCTTCTTTTTATTACTTTTCAATGTTCACAAGTCGTAATCTGTTTATCAAAATTTTTGGTTAATTCTTTAAAAAGCGATAGAAATTTTTGGTTTTCTTCTTTGGTTCCAACGGTTACTCGAATTTTATTTTCTAAAGTGCCGGTGTATCTTCTCAAAAGTATTTTTTTTTCTAAAAAGTAGTTGTAAACAGCTTTGGCAGTTAAGCCTTCTATTTTATCAAAATCCAATAGTATAAAATTAGCATCACTTTTTAAGGCGACTCGTCCAAGCTCTTTTGAAAGCTTATTTCTTTCTTCGATGATGTAATCAATTTTCTCTAAAATAAGATGGTAATTTTCTATTATGGTATCTACCATCTTTTCGGTTAATACGTTAAAACTATAGGGGGATTTTATTTTCATTATTTGTTTAACTACTTCTTCATTAGCTATTAAGATACCTGCCCTAATACCTGCCAATCCAAACGCTTTGGAAAATGTTTTTAATAGTATAAAATTTGGGTAGTCTTTTAAATATTGTAACATGCTTGTTTTTGAAAAATCTGCATATGCTTCGTCAACAATTACAGGGACTCCTGTTTTTAAAGCTTTTAAGATCTCTTTTTGGGGTTGCAAGTTTCCTGTAGGATTGTTTGGCGAGCAGATAAATATCATACTTGTTTGATCATCTATGGATTTATCCAGGTCTTTTATTTCGTAATCGCTATTCAAAGGAATTTTTTTTACTGAAAATCCATTGAGTGCAGAATAAAATTCGTACATTTCAAATGTAGGTGGGCAAACTATTACATTGTTTCCAGAAAAGATTTTAACCAAGTAAGATATCATTTCATCACTGCCATTTCCTACAACTATGTTGTTCATGTTAAGATCTATATTATATTTTGAAAAATATGAGTTTAAAAAAGTCGCTATTTTATCTCTTATGCTATCAGCAGTTAATTCGGGATACCTATTTATGTTTGTTTCTTTTATCTTTTGGAAAAAGATTTTTTTAAGATCTAAGGAAAGATCGAAGGGATTTTCGTTCTTGCTGAGATCTATGAATCCTTCATTGATATTAGTATTAGAAGGTTTGTACTCTTCAAAACTTTCTAAAATTGGGTTGAATTTCAACTTTGCTTACCTCCCTCTGGGGAATGTCTCTTTTTTAATTCTTGAACAACTTCTGCTATATCTATTCCTTCATAGGTTAATAATACCAACAAATGATAAATCATATCAGCGGTTTCGTATATTGTTCTTTCTCTATTTGGAGCAACCAAAACTTCAACCGCTTCTTCTCCGAATTTTTTATAGATTTTTTCCTTTCCCTCGTTAAACAAATAAGTTGTGTAAGATCCTTCTTTTGGGTTCTTTTTCCTATCTTTTATAATTTCTTTTAATTGGTTCAGAAAATCTAGTGAGTAATCTATATTAGATTCAGGTACTTTATCAATCTGTTCGATTTTTCTAAAACAACTTTTCGTTCCTAAGTGACAAGCTGGTCCTGTTTGATCAACCTTTAAGAGCAATGTGTCGTTATCACAATCTACGTACACTTCTTTCAATTTTTGATAGTTCCCGCTTGTTTCTCCTTTCATTCTGATCCTTTCTTTGCTTCTAGAGTAATAATGGACATATCTGGTTTCTAAAGTTTTATTAAGAGCTTCTTTGTTCATATAACCTAAAGTTAATACCTCACCATCAAGGTCTTGAACTATTACAGGTATCAGACCATTGCTTTTTTCCCAATCCAACTTGTCTATTATTTGTTTATAATCTAACATTTATTCCCACCTTCTTCAATTGAATTTTAAGATCCCCTGCACTGTAGATACCAAAATGGAATATGGAAGCAGCAAGAGCAGCATCAGCACCTATTTGAAAAACATCGATAAAATTTCCAACTTCTCCTGCCCCACCTGATGCGATAACAGGGATTTCTACAGCGTCAACTATTTGTTTGGTTAGATTCAAGTCATACCCCTTTTTTACACCATCGGTGTTCATAGAAGTAACCAATAGTTCGCCTGCTCCCAAGTCTTGACACTTTCTAGCCCACTCAACAGCGTCTAAATCCGTTTTTTTACTTCCTCCATGTGTGTAGACATAGTATTTTCCGCTTTCAGCGTCTTTTTTTGCATCTATCGCAACTACTACGTTGGAGCTCCCTATTATTTTTGAACTTTCTTTAATTAAATTTGGATTTTCAACAGCTGCTGTATTTATAAACACTTTATCAGCTCCACATTTTATTATTTCTACCATTTGTTCAACTGTTTTCAATCCACCACCTACGGTGAAAGGAATGAAGAGTTCTTTGGCAATCTCCTCAACAAGATTTTTGAGTATATTACGTTTTTCTTTAGAGGCCGTTATATCTAAGAATACGATCTCATCAACCCCATCTTTTTCATATTTTTTGGCAAGTTGCACTGGATCTCCCGCGTCCTGTATGTTCTCAAATTGTACACCCTTTACAACTCTTCCTTCTTTTATATCCAAGGCTGCCACTATTCTTTTTGTCAACATTATTGTTCACCTCTTAACTCCTCCAGATTGATTTTACCTTCGTAAAGAGCTTTTCCTATTATAGCCCCATCGAAACCTATATTTTCCAATTTTTTTAAATCTTCTTTTTTAGTTACACCTCCTGCATAAATTAACTCCTCATCTTGCCAGAATCTTTTTATGTTTAAAGAAACACCTTCTAAAGTTCCATCCTTGCTTGTGTCTGTATAAATGAATCTTTTGGTGTATTTTTTAAAGATAGAAAAAGCATCTTCTAAGGTAATTTGTGAGTTTTCTAACCAACCTTTTGTTTTTAAAGTTCCGCTCTCAACGTCCAAACTTATGGTTATATTGTTAAAAGCACTGGTGACTTTTTCTAAAAATTCTAAGTTAAAGGCTGCCGTACCTATGATCACATAAGTAACACCTATTTCGTAGGCATTTTTTATGCTGTCAAAAGTTCTTAATCCTCCACCCAGTTCAACTTTCAACCCGGTTTTTTTGATTATTTGTTTTACAACATCTAAGTTTTTTACAGAGCCTTCAAAGGCACCATCTAAGTCAACAATATGAATCAGATCGACATATTTTGAAAATTCTCTGGCTATTTCTATGGGATCTCCATATTCTTTTATTTCATTTTTGCTACCTTTAAAGAGTCTTACAGCTTTTTTATTCATCAAGTCTATTGCGGGTATTATTTTTATGTTGTTGATAGATTTCACCTCATTATACTTTTTTAAAATTTTCTAATAATTTAATTCCTTTTTCACCTGATTTTTCAGGGTGGAACTGTACTCCGAATACGTTTTCTTTTTGTATGCTCGATGCGAACCTACAAATTTTTTCTCTGCTTTCATATTTAGTGCATGAAATTATGTATTTTTCTTCCGTTGTAACGTAATAAGAATGTACAAAATAGAAGAAGCTTCCATTTTCTATACCTCGAAAAATCAGAGAATCTTTTGTAAATTCAACACTGTTCCAACCTATGTGAGGTACTTTCATGCTTTTAAACTTAACCACTTTACCAGGTAAATAAGAAAGTCCTTTGCCTTCATCTTCTTCGCTACTTTCAAATAACAGTTGCATCCCTAAACAGATACCTAAAAAAGGTTTGTTTTTGTCGATATGTTCCAAGATATAATCTTTTAGAGGTAATATATTGTTTGAAACTATTCCGAAAGAACCTACCCCGGGTAGTATGATTTTATCCGCTGTTGTTATGTCATTTATTTCATTGCTAATAATGCCTCCGACAGCTTTTTGGACATTCGAAAAGTTACCAACCCCTCCATTTAATATGACTATTTTCTGCACATGTACCACCTCTATAATTTGTAAACCTTGTTTGTACTTTCATGTTTGTCACTTACTTCAAGGGCAGTTTTTAAAGCACTTCCCAAAGCCTTGAAAGAAGCTTCAATTATATGATGAGCGTTTTCACCGTTTATTTGCTTAATATGGATAGTTGATTGTAAATACCTTGATAACCCTAGAACTAATTCTTTGAAATTGCCTAATTCAAAACCTTTTTCAGTATCTTTGATGTTGATATCTATGTTTGCATAGGATCTTGAAATATCAACAGAAACGACTATAAGGGCGTCGTCCATTGGTAAGATGGCGGTTCCGAACCTTTTTATGTTTTTACCTTCCACTTCATTTCTTAAAAATTGGCCAATAGTTATTCCCATATCTTCCCATAAATGGTGACTTAGATCGAACTTTGCCTTGATGATTACATTTTTTTCCATGTAGTAAAACAGGGTTTTCAATAAATGGTTTAGAACAAGATCTCCAGTATCAACAAATAATTCCGTAGAGTAATTGATTTCTATGTCCGTTTCGTTAGTTTTTCTTCTCATTTCCTCACCTCCATAGACTTTTTGTGTTGGTACATACCTTCGATTTCAGCCATTCTTATGCCTAAGTATCTCTCTTTTAGTAGCTCTTCTTTACTCACTTTTGCGATGGATATTTTCTTTGTAAAATCTGATAGGTTCAACACCGATGAGAAACGTGATGCACCACCCGTTGGCAGTACATGGTTAACTCCTAAGAAATAATCCGCTGCGGGTACAGGTGTGTAATCTCCCAAATAAATAGCTCCGGCATTTTGTATTAGAGGTAATACTGATTCAGGATCTTTTGTCATTATTTCTAAATGTTCGGGTGCTATTTCATTAGTTTTATTTGCACAATCTTCCATACTTTTGAAAAGATATCTCTCTATCCCCTTTCTTTCACAATATTCATATAATTCTTTAGAAGTAGTGACCAAGAAAGATCTAGATTCATAACCATGTTCAAGTTGGGAGAGTAAATCGTTTAGAATGTATTCTGGTTTTGCTGTCTCATCTGCTATCACACAGATTTCTGATGGCCCTGCCAAACTGTCTATTCCAACTTCTCCAAACACCTGTCGTTTTGCTTCATTCACATATTGATTTCCAGGACCAAATATTTTATCTACTTTCTTCATACCGATGCCGTATGTCATAGCAGCTATAGCCTGAATTCCACCAATTTTGTAAACTTCTTTTATTCCTAATTTTTTTGCTATATAGATAATATAAGGGTTTATTACCCCATCTTTTGGAGAGGAAGTGATTAACATTTCTTTTACACCTGCAATTGTAGCTGGAATAGCTACCATCAACAAACTCGAAGGTAAGGGTTTACCTCCTGGAACATAGATACCTATCCTGTTTATAGGTCTATTAATTAGTCCATAAGTTGAGTTGTATTCATTGGAATACAAAATATCCTCTGTTTTTTGTTTTATATGGTAATTTTCTAACCTTTGAATTGTTCTTTCTATTACTTCTTTATCTTGCGTTGGAATTTCTTCGTCGATATCCCATTCTTCAACTTTTAATTTTATATCTCCATCGTAATTATCGAATTGTTTTGAATACTTTTTTACTGCAGGCATTCCGTTGTTTTTTATGTCCTCCAATATCTGTGAAACATAGCTCTGTAATTCCATTATTTTTCCCTCCCTTGATTTTTTTATGCTGTCTTTAAAACTTTGAAATTTGTCTTAATTCACATTTTCCTCGTTTTTATATTTCTTTGCTTTATTTATTAAATCGTTTATAAAATCGAACTTTGTTTTTTGGGTTATCCGATTTACCAAGAGAACTGCAGAAATATCCATGATCTTATATGCCTCTTTTAAATTGTTTGCTTTTATAGTGTTGCCCGTATCAACAATATCTACTATGGCATCAGCTATGCCGGTTTTTGCTGCCAATTCTACAGCTCCATTTAATTTGAGTATTTTAACTTTTAAACCTTTTTCATAAAAAAAGTTTTTCGCTATCTCGGGATATTTGGTTGCTATTTTGTATCCTTCCATCTCTTGAAAAGAAGTTTCTCTGTTTTCGGGTAAAATGATACTCATTCTACATTTACCAAAAGGTAATTCTAATGGTATATAAACTTCGTTGCTCCTTTCAAGGGCAACATCACTGCCACATATCCCAATATCTACCCCATTTTCTACGTATACAGGTACATCTAAAGCTCTGGGAAAATAAAAGGTATAACCATTTTCATAAGATATAAGTTCTCTGTTGGCAGGTTCTTTAACATTAATACCTATCTTTTTTAGAAAGTCTTTACTGTCTTTCAGTAATCTTCCTGATGGCAATGCTGTTGATATCGTTGTCATCTCATCATCTCTCCTATAATATCCAAATTTAAAGCTATTCCACACGAATATTTGCCGTTTATCTTGTATTGACCACCGTTACCTAAAAGGTAACCATTATCTGGTGAATAGATTTCAAATACAACATCCTCATAGTAATTCATATATTTAATTGTTCCAAGATCTATATATAATCTTGGGTCATTAAGATTCTTAATTATGGTGTTTAGTTTTGGAATATTTGTTTCTTTTCCTCTATAATTGAAAAGAGTGGCTATAGATACTTTTATCTCTTCGTCCAATGGAAGATTTTCAATGATCTCAAAATTTCTTAGTTCCACAGCCCTTAAAATTCGGTCTCTGTATTGTGGGACTGTGTTTAAAATCCGCTCCCAACTCCTTATTGAACTAACGTCAATAAAAAAGTTTTTAATACCCAAGAATGAAAGAATTTCGATGGTTAAACGCAGAATTTCTTCTTCAATTTGGATTTCTTCCCCATTTAATATTTCAAATCCGAACTGCCAAACACCGGATAAATTTTCATCTAAAACTTCCGAAATGTAAAAGACTTTTTCTTTTTCTTCTACTTTATCCATGTCGATCAACCAAGAAGTCACATCGGGTTTCAAAAGGTAAAAATTTTTTCCATCAGCAAATTTTAACCCTTTTATTAAATTTTCAGAATAGTTTGTTATAGATGGGGGAAACAGCTCGTAAAAATCGTGTTTAATTAGTACACTTCTGATTTTGCTTACAATATTTGATAATTTCTGAGATTCTGCAAAGATATCTTTTTTCATTTTAAACCCCTTTCGTTTATATTTTAAAAATAAAATAACCGGTCACGATTGATCGTGACCGGTTATTTTTAGCCTTGTATGAAGTGATTTATATACAACAACATACATGGCATGTATTAACTCGGTCACGCCATGTATGATGATGAATATTTAAATTAAACAGTGTTTTTGAATTGATGTTCGCCTTAAAATTAGACATAATATTTACCCCGTTTATTACGTATAATTAAATTAACTAACGAAATTTTATCATATTTTTGCAACAATGTCAACGGCTAAGACTTTTCTGAATAAAAAACAAATATTTTTCTTAAATAATAGGATATTTAATGGCAATCCTGTTTATTTTATAAACTACTTTATTCGCGTAATAATCATTTCCACCGCCATTGTACCAACCTAAGGCTTTGTAAGTATCACCATGAGTCTCCATCAAATACTTCAAATAGGCTGTACCAACTAGTATGTTGTACCTTGGATCTACTAAAAGCCTATCTTCGATCCAATCTAAATTTGTTTCAGTATAGTTCAAGCTTTCAAAAAGTTCAGAATATTTGTTTACTACAAACTGTGCAGTTGTTGGCCTGATCTGCATATAACCCACTTCTCCGTAAGGACCAATAATATTTTTGAAATTTGTTTCTGTGTCTATTATTGCTGCGATCATCAACGGAGATATTTCAAAGATTTTTGAGGCCTCCATAATGGATGAAACAAGCAAGTGCAATCTGTCTTGCGACATATCCTTTCCAACTGCAAGTTTGTATTGTGAAGAAATAAAATCGAATAAAACTGTTTTGATCGTTATTTCTTCTTTGACATCCTCTTGACTGTTAACGTTTACATAAGGGGATATAGAGAACATGGTCAGTGAAAATGTTAATAGTATTAAAATAACTGAATATCTTTTTTTATGCATTTTTGTATCACCTCTCTAATGAACCCCCACAATCCCTTCAACTTTTCTTCATTACATAAACACCGTAAGGTGAAAGTTCAACATAACCTTGGGCAGTTTCGTTGTTTCCAATAGACAATATTTCTTCTCCATTTTCAAGCAAAACGGAGCATTTGGAAGATTTTAGGTTATAATAAGCTATAAATTCATTTAATTGACTATAACACCTTAATTTTACCATATTTTGGTCAAAATTCAAAATCTCAATTCGTGCATCATCGATCCAGGGGTTAGACTTTCTAAATCGAATCAAATCTTTTATGGTGTTTAAAATAGAATTTTTTTGGTTTATCTGTTCTTCGACAGATTCACCTGAATATGGAGGGTTGAATTTATAGCCTTTCCATTCTGTTTGACCAGGTCCAAAACCATTTTCATACCAGTGAAATGGTTCTTGACTGTCTTCTGTAAAATTAACATCTTGCGGAATACCTTTCATTCCTGTTTCTTCACCATAATAGATAAAAGGAATGCCAGGAAGTGTGTAAAGAATTGAAAAACCCAATTTTACTTTCTTTTCATCTTTTAAGTCAGACAGAATTCTTGTCATATCGTGATTAGTTAAGAAATTACCTGATATTGATAGAACCTTACCATTTGGTAGATACTCTTTCATACATTTTTTCAATGTTTTTACGAAGTCTTCAGGGGACTCGTTTTTTATCGTCATCTTTAAATCCTCTGCAAGTGGGAAGTTAAAGCCTATATCGAATATTCCTTCGTACTTTCTTACAATTTCCGGTGCATCCCATACCTCACTTATAACTAAGGCATCTTTTTTTATCGATCTTATATAGCTAACCATATCTTTCCAGAATTCAATATTTTTTTCATGTTGGTAATGGAACCTCATCTTTTCAAGGTCAAAATCAAAAATGTGTTTTGCTGCGTCCAATCTAAAACCATCAAAACCATTGTCTAACCAAAATTTAAAAATTCTTTTTATCTCTTCCCATAATTCTTTGCTTTCAAAATTAAGGTCAGGTGATGCAGGACCGAAAATGCCGTAAAAATATTTGTCACCTATCTTTTGCCA
This sequence comes from Petrotoga olearia DSM 13574, assembly GCF_002895525.1. Classification (GTDB taxonomy): domain Bacteria; phylum Thermotogota; class Thermotogae; order Petrotogales; family Petrotogaceae; genus Petrotoga; species Petrotoga olearia. The sequence continues at coordinate 51,129 of NZ_AZRL01000012.1, read as the reverse complement.
GATTTTACTTTCGTCCCAATGTCTTTTTTCTTCTAAATCAGCCTTTTCGTTGGCCCAAATAAACCAATTTTTGTATGGCTCTTCTCCCCTAAGTGCACGTTGAAACCATTCTGATGTAACTGCCACGTGATTAATAGGAAGATCAAGGATAAATTTGATACCTTTCTTGTGTCCCTCCTCTAATGCCTCTCTTAAATCTTTTAGATCCCCATAAACAGGATTAACCTCGAAAAAATTGGATACTGTATAACCGTGAAAGGCTGGAGATTTCATAATTGGTAGCAGCCAGACATGATCTATTCCCAAATCACACAGGTAATCTAATTTTTGTTTTAATCCCTGTAAATCTCCAAGACCGTCGCCATTTGAATCGTAAAAAGAGCGTAAATACAATTCATAAAAAGTCATTTGTTTTCCCCCTTTTCATTCATTTGTTTTTTTCAATCGCTTCAATAAATGCTTTGAAGATAGGATGCGGATCTCCAACTTTTGTTTTAAATTCCGGATGGTATTGAATACCGATATAAAAAGGATGAGAACTCAGTTCAATAGCTTCAACGAAATCCGTAACGGCGGATATAGAAAGTTTATTAGGAACATTTTTTCCTTTTTCAAACATATCCTCGAACTCTTTGTAATTGACTTCATAACGGTGTCGGTGCCTTTCAAAGATAGAATTTTTTTCGCCATAGATTTTGTGAAGTTTCGTGTTGGGAAGTATTTCAATATTTTGAGCCCCTAGTCTCATTGTGCCGCCCAAATTAAGCAACTTTTTTTGTTCTTCCATCAAATCAATAACAGGATAAGGAGTATTTTCATCAAATTCTGTGGAATTAGCTTCTTTGTAGCCGAAAACATTTCTGGCATACTCAATGACCATTAGTTGCATACCCAGACAAATCCCTAGAAGAGGAACATTATTTTCACGAGCATACTTTATAGCTTTTATTTTTCCTTCTATTCCTCTTGCTCCAAATCCACCTGGGATAATTATACCTTCATATTTACTTAAAAGTATTTTGATTTCCTCTTCGCTCATTTCTTCTAGCTCTTCAGAGTTGATTAGATCAGGCCTTTTAGTGCCGTTTAAAAAAACACTTTCCATTATGCTCTTGTAGGCATCATCGGTACCTAAATACTTGCAAATCATAGCAATTTTTAGGTTCTTAAATGTTTTGGGACATTTCCAACTTAATTCCTCTACTTCTTTTGATATTTCCAAATTCAATTTACTTGAAATAAGCGTATGAATATTTTTTTCATAAAGAATTTGAGGAACTTCATAAATGTTGGCTAAATCCGGAAGGTTGACAACATAATCTAAAGGAACGCCTCCAAACAAAGCTACTTTTTCAAGGCTGGAAAGGTCTATCTCTTTTTCCGTTCTTACCAAAAGCATATCTGGTTGGATTCCTATCCTTCTTAAAAGTTGAATGGATTGTTGAGTTGGCTTAGTTTTAAACTCGTTGGTAACATGTAAGTAGGGAACAAAGGTTACATGTATAAACATAAAATTTTCTCGACCTTTCTCGAAAGATAGCTCTCTTACAGCCTCTAAAAATATTTCACCTTCAATATCGCCAACAGTACCCCCTATTTCAATGAGCAAGACTTCTGTGTCTATCTCTTCGATCCTTTCTTTTACCCTTTCAGTAACGTGAGGCACCATCTGAACGGTAGCTCCTAAATACTTTCCTTCTCTTTCTTTTTCGATAACATATTTATACACTTGACCTGCTGTCATATTGTTGAAACTCTTCATTTCTATCCCTAAAAATCTCTCATAATGGCCCAAATCAAGATCCGCTTCGTAGCCATCTTCTGTTACAAAAACTTCTCCATGTTGGTTGGGGTTCATAGTTCCAGCATCTACATTCAGATAAGGATCTATTTTCAATGAATTAACGGTTAATCCAAGCTCTTTTAAAAGCCGTCCTATTGAAGCAGAAACAACTCCTTTTCCTATACCGCTGAGTACCCCTCCGGTTACTATAATGTATTTTTTAGCCATTATTTTATTTCACCTCTTTTTTAAGAAAAAATTACCATATTTTAAAAAACAAGGGGGAGCGAAAGCTCCCCTCTTTTTATGATTGAATCAATCCTCATCGTCAATATTCAATTTTTCAGTTAATAAATTAACCGCAGTTTCAACGGTTTTGATTTTTTCTAACTCTTCATCCTCTATTGTTACCCCGAATTCGGATTCAAAAGCCATGGTTAAATCCACTAACTCTAAAGAATCCGCATCTAAATCATCGGTAAATGAGGCATCCAACGTAACTTCGTCCTCGTCGACACTCAATGTATCTACGATTATTTCTTTTACTTTTTCGAACAACTCATCCTTTGTCATATTTTTTTACCTCCTTAGCCATTATTTATCATTTTCCGAACGTTGGTCATTGATAAAATTCGTGTCAATTATAATGAGTTATTTTGGTTTTGTCAAGTTTCTTATTTTCATAAAAGTAAAATATTTATGAAATTTCTCTTTTTTATGAGCTAACCAATATTTTTACGGATATTTATTATGATCTAATCTGTTTTTCAAAATAAACACTTTAGAAATAAGAAGATTTTCAAAAATCAGATTCTGATTTTAAAAGGGTTACAGGGTGGAGCCCTCCATCACCCATCAGGGTGGGCTGCTGGGCGAAGGGGAGCTAAATCAGAATGTATACAACTTAGAATGATGGAGGTATTTTAAAAATTTTTTGATTCTGGGAATATGGATTAAAGAAGGTTTCAGAGTTTCCAAAGATAGTATTTTAAAAGAAAATGAGGTTATTATGGTATAATTATATATATAATTATACGGATTGAAGCGAAGAGGAGATTACATTGAAATATGAAAATGAGAGAAAGTATAGAATACCCGATAAATATATATTTAAAAAGTTAGTCTCACTTGCCTTTGATGAATGGCTTATACTTCAATGGTACGATAAAAATGGTTTGAGAACGCGGTTAGAGATTAAAAAGGGAGAAAAAGTGTGGACTTCAAATTTTAAAAAGGAAATAACAAAGGGATTAAGAGAAGAGGAAGAAGACTTTCTAAACGAAAAAGAAATCGACTTTGATAATTTAAAAAGTCAAAGGATGGTAATGAAAAAAAGATATCTTTTAAATAAAGACCCGGAAATAGTAGTAGACGAGTTGTTGAACCCTGATAATTGTATAAGATACAAAAAGGAATTTTCGAAGATTATGTATCTTCTAGAAATAGAAGAAAAGGAAAAGAAGGTTGATTTAACGAAGTTCTTGATGGATTTTTTAGGCGACATTTTTCGGAGATTGGAAGACTTAACTTATTTAGATGGATACAACAATTCCGACTTTGCAGGGGAACATGAATGTGATTTAAACAAAATTGTTGGGATGTGAAAAATCAAAATGGGAAAATTAATTCTAGTTGGCACACCCATAGGTAACTTTGAAGATATTTCTTTAAGAGCCTTAAAAACTTTGAAAGAAGCTGACTTGATACTCACGGAGGATAAAAGGGTTACCTTGAAATTGATAAACCACTTTGAACTTGGCAAAAAAGAGTTATTCACTTTCAACGAGGCAAACTCAGAAAAGATTATGGACACAGTTCTATCTTTGATCGAAAGTCATAATATAACAGCCTTAGTGTCAGATGCGGGGATGCCTGTTTTAGCGGATCCGGGCTTTAACTTGGTACAAAGATGTTGGGAAAAAGGTATTCCTATAGACGTGGTGCCAGGCCCTTCTGCGTTGACTTCTGCTTTAGCTGTGAGTGGATTTCCTGCTTCTAAGTTTTTATTCTTAGGTTTTTTACCTCGAGATAAAAAATTGAGAAGACTTTTGAGAGAGATAAAAGAGTTTGAATATCCAATAGTTTTTTTTGAATCTCCAAATAGAATAATAAAGACCTTACAAGAGATTTTGGATAATTTTGGAGATATAGAAGTGTTTGTTGCGAGAGAGATTACGAAGCTTTACCAAGAATTTTTTAAAGGGAAAATTTCTGAAGGGATAAAATTTTTTGAGTCCAAAGATCAAGTGAAAGGAGAGCTGACCGTTGTTATTTCCCCAGCAAGAAGAATTTAAGTTTGAAAGCATACAAGAGTTGATAGAATATTTGAACAGTATATTCACCAGTTCTCCTCTTTACAGGCAAGAAATCGAGGTTATCGGAGATGTCACTCATGCAAAATACAGTAAAAGAGGGGACCTCTACATTGAACTTTCTCAAAGAGTGAGAAGTTCAAATTATTCTATAACTATAATTTTCAGTCAATCTACTGTTCCATATGTATTTGAACATTGTAGTGTTGATAACGAAAAAGAGCTCCTAAATAAAAGGTGGAAGTTTCAGGGTATTGTTAACTTTTGGAAAAGAGAAGCTAAGTATGTAGTATCTGGTTCATCAATAATACCTTTAGGCGCTTCTGAAATAGAAAAGAAAAAAAAAGAAATATTGGAAAAGTTGGAAAAGAGCAATCTTCTAAGAAAAGTGGAACATGAACTAATAGAACTTGATCCAATAAAAAAGATAGCCGTTATTACTTCACCAACCGCCGCAGGTTTTGGTGATTTTCAAAAAAACATTAATCATTCTAAGTTCATTCCTATTGTACACTTATATCCCGCTCCTATGCAAGGTGCAGAAACGGTACCTGGGATCAAAAAAGCATTGTTTGCTATTTTAAAGTCGGGAATCGATTATGATGTGGTCGTTATAATCAGGGGAGGCGGTTCAAAAAGCGACCTGATGTATTTTGATGATTTTGAGCTTGGTTCTCTTATAGCAAAGTTTAACCGAAAGATTCCTGTTCTTACAGGGATAGGGCATGAACAAGATTCTACAATACCTGATTTTGTTAGTTGGAAAAACTATTCAACACCTACGGAAGTATCAAGAGATATAGTCAATCAAATTAACTATTTTACAGATAATCTAGAAACCCTAGAAAAAAATATAACCTATTCTTTTACCAATGTTTATTACCAAATGGAGAACTTACTCTCTTTCAATACAATTAACAACATTAAATATTACCTTAGTAGGGAATTAATTAATTTGTTCAGAACTTTGGACGAGGATCATCTTAATATTACTAGAAAAGTTAACCAAATGATTGAAAGTAGTGAAAAATCAATATCTCTCAACAAGTTGGACTATATTCAAAGATTCATAGAATATAGCATCAAAACTTACAACCAGAACATAATAAGTACAACGAATGAAATTGTTTCTGAGTTGAAAAGCAAGTTCGAAATATCAGAAAGAATTTTATTTAGTACTTTTCAAGAACTTACTAAATCAAGTCCTTTTGCTGCGTTTTTAAATAACGGAGTTTTGGTAAAAAAAGGTGAAGAAATCATAGATAGTGTGGAAAAACTACAGAGGAAAGATGAGGTTAAATTAATATTTAAAGATGGTGAAGCTGATTCGAATATCGAGAATATCAAAAAATGGTGATAATTTTTGCAGCGTTGTGCAAAATAGCTCTTTTATAATAAATTTTGATTTTGGGGTTCTTAAGGGGTTTACCTTTTGCTGTTTTGTGCAAAAGAATTATTATAAAAGAAAATTAGGTTTTGGGGGTTCTTAAGGGGAACACCCCTTAACGAATGAAAGAGGAGGATAAAGATGGAAGAAATAATTAAACTGAGTCAAGAAGAAATTAAAAAGCTGAGCTTCAAAGAACAATTAAAACTCTTGGAACGTATCAACGATTACTTTCAAAATGAAAAGCAAGACGAATTGGACGTCGAAAATGCCCTTGAAATTTATAAAAAAGCTTTAGATATACTTACCTATGCAAGAGAAAAATTAGTCAATTTAAAGGAAGAAAAAGCACAAATTGATGAGAAATATGAAAAGATAAAAAGCCAATTAAGCGAGTCAACTAGCATTGATTAATGATAATTTAAACAAAAAATAATATTTGTTGTGTATAATTCAAATGCTAAAAAACATTTAAAAGAGGAAGCTGAATAATAATGTTTATATCGGTTGGAAAAGGTGTTTTTGTGCCTACGGAGAGAATCCATTCCGTTGTCCCTGATTCATTCGTTCAGTTTGGTAAAATAAAAAAGATTTACCAAGGAATTGATGTATTAACTCAATTTGAAAATGAAGCTGAGTTAGAAAATTCTCCACCTCCTTTGAATGCCTCTGTTAGTTTGATTGATGCTTCATATGGCAAGGCGGTCAAATCGATTATTTACATGGATAGTGGCCAAATAGTGTTAACTGCGCTTGAATCAAAAAAAATTATAGAAAAGATCAAGAAAGGAAGGCGATAAATTATGGCTATACCTATGCCGGTAGTTATAGAAACGGAAGGAAGATACGAAAGAGCTTACGATATCTATTCTAGATTGTTGAAAGATAGAATAGTTTTTTTAGGGACACCAATAAATGATGATGTAGCTAATGTAATAATTGCCCAGTTACTCTTCCTGGAATCTCAAGATCCAGACAAAGACATATTTTTATACATAAACTCTCCTGGAGGTTCTGTAACAGCAGGATTAGGAATATACGACACGATGCAGTACGTTAAACCTGATATTTCAACTATATGTATAGGTCAGGCTGCCTCTATGGGAGCGGTACTATTAGCGGCTGGTGCAAAAGGTAAAAGGTATTCTCTACCTTATTCAAGAATAATGATACACCAACCTTGGGGTGGTGCCGAAGGGTCAGCGATTGATATACAAATACATGCCAGAGAGATTTTAAGAATAAAAGAAGATTTAAATAACATACTTAGCAAACACAGCGGACAACCTTTAGAAAAGATAGAAAAAGATACCGATAGGGACTTTTTTATGAATGCGCAAGAAGCTTTAAACTATGGTCTCATAGATAAAGTAATAACAACAAAGAGTGAAGCCACTAAAGAAAACAACAAAAAATAATCAAGTGTAGATTAAACAAATTCAACCGAATTTTATTAACAATTCAAATAAAAGAAGGCGCCAGAAACGAAGCGTCCTTCTTTTGCTTGAGGGTAGATACATGTGGAATAAACTAATTTTCAAAAACAAGATTTCGATTTTAAAAGAGTTACAGAGTGTCCAAGAATGCTGGGAGGATCATTTATGAATAATTTAACTCCGATGATAAAGCAATATCTAAAGATAAAAGAAGAATATAAAGATTCTATTTTACTTTTTAGACTCGGAGATTTTTATGAAACTTTTTTTGAAGATGCCAAAAAAGTCAGTGAAATATTGCAAATTGTCTTAACGAAAAGAAACGGTCATCCTATGGCAGGCATTCCTTACCATGCATTAAATAACTATTTGAAAAGGCTTTTAGATGCCGGGTATAAAGTGGCTATATGTGAACAAATGGAGGATCCTCAAAGCTCAAAAGGTATAGTCGATAGAAAAGTAACCAGAATACTGACGCCTGGTACCATCATAGACGAAGGTATGTTGGAAGAAACTAACAGATTTACCGCCTTGATCACCAACAATGGGAATTTGTTTAAAATAGCCATTTTTGATTTTTCAACGGGTGACTTTTATTTAGACTCATTTGATTTCAAAGAAGGCGAACTATTAGACTTCATCTCTTCTTTTGGTTTGGTACAGATTTTGCTATCTAAGGAGCTTGAACACCTATCAAAAAAGATAAAAAATTTAGCCAATCAGATATATGTAGAAATCTTGGATGAATGGTACTTTTCAAACAATTTTAAAGACCATTTGAAAGAAACGTACGAAGTTTTAAGTCTTGATCATTTGGATTACGATGATGAAGAATTAAAAGTAGCCGACGCTGTTTTAAAGTACTTAGAAGTCACACAATTTTCAAAAATCAAACACATGAAACTTCCAAAACGTTTTAAGACAAAAAACTACATGTTTTTAGATTCCAACACTATAGAGAATCTTGGGATTCTTCCTACAAATTCAAACAAAGGAAAAACTCTTTACGACATTCTAAAATTCACAAAAACCAGTATGGGGAATAGAAAATTAAGAGAGTTCATCCTTACTCCTCTCACTGATAAAGAAAAAATAGAAGAAAGGCTAAACAAAGTCCAATACTTAGTTGAAGATCCTCTTTTGTTAGAAGAACTAAAAGAATATTTGTCATCTGTAAAAGATCTCGAAAGGATCTCATCTAGGATTTCTTTGATGAAGGCAACTCCAAAAGATCTCATAGCATTAAAAGATTCTTTGGAAGTTATTCCCTATATACTCGAATCTTTAACTTCGAATCCAGGGTTGACCAATTTTTTTGATGGTATAGATGTCCTTAGAGAAGTTAAAGAGTTTATCGAAAATACCATCATAGAAGAACCTGCAATTGCTCCTGGAAACGGAAAAGTAATTAAGGAAGGTGTTTCAGAAGAGTTAGATGAATACAGAAACATATTTCATAACTTAGATAGCGTTTTGAAAGGTATTGAAAAGAGGGAGAAGGAAAAAACTAAGATTAACACTTTGAAAGTTGGAAGGAATAAGATTTACGGTTTCTATATAGAAGTTTCGAAATCGCAATCTTCTAAAGTTCCCGATGATTACGTGAGAAAGCAAACGTTGGTTAATACGGAAAGATACACAATAAAAGAATTGGAAGAAGTCGAACAGCGCTTAGCAGTATCAGAAGAAAAAATAAAGGCCATTGAAAAAGATATTTACGATAAGGTATTAACGCATCTAAGTCAATATGTGGATAAAATAGAAAAACTTTCCGATAAGATCGCTGAATTGGATGTTTTTAGATCTTTTGCAGAGGTTAGCAGAGTTTACAATTATAAAAGGCCCACTTTTGTGCAAAACTCCAAAGAAATCAAAATAATCAACGCAAGACATCCGGTGGTGGAAAGATTTGTTGATGACTTTACTCCTAACGACTTATATTTAAGCGAAGACAAGTTTTATATAATTTTGACAGGTCCTAATATGAGCGGAAAATCAACTTTCATAAGGCAAATAGGACTTATAAGTGTAATGGCACAAATAGGTTGCTTCGTTCCAGCTGAAACGGCAGAAATCCCTATTTATGACGGTATATTCACTAGAATCGGTGCAAGGGATGATATAGTTAGCGGGAAATCAACTTTTTTAGTCGAGATGCTAGAGGTTTCGACTATAATGAATAAAGCAACGGATAACAGCCTTGTGCTCCTTGATGAAGTGGGTAGAGGAACTAGTACGTTAGACGGTATTTCTGTTGCATGGGCAATCTCAGAATATTTATTTCAAGTTAAAAGATGCAATACAATCTTCGCTACACATTATACTGAGTTAACTTACATGTCACATATATACGAAGAAGTTGTTGCCAAAAGAATAAAGGTTGTAGAAACTATGGATGGCGTTATATTTTTACACAAAATTGAAGATGGCATCAGTGACAACAGTTATGGTATAGAAATAGCAAGATTGGCGGGATTTCCTATCGAAATAATTGAAAGATCAAAAGAAATATTGGCTCAATTGTCAAATAGAGTGGACTTGGAAAGTAGATTAAAGAGAATAAAAAATATTAATAAGAAAAAATATGAATCACATGAAAATCAGTTAAAAATGTTTTAATTTATGATATAATAAAAAATAGGTAAATATTAATCCTAAGGAGGGAAAAACGATGGCTTTGAATGAGGAAAATGATTTTGGAGAAATTAGTATTTCAGAAAATGTATTAAAAGATTTAGTTTTCAAAAGTGTAGAAGGTTACATGAAAGAACAAAAGGTCTATAACGAGAAAATTCAAAAAGATTTGCAAAAAAGTATAAAGATTACAATTAACGACGATTCAAGCGTTAGTGTTTCGTTAAAGGTACCGGCTAAATATGGCGAAAACATCGTTGAATTTTCTAAAAATATTCAAAAAGCTGTTAAAGATGATCTTGAAAGAATTGCAGAGGTCTATATCTCAAACATTGACGTATCCATCGAAAACCTTGTAAAGCCCGAAGAGTTAGAAGAGTACGAAGAAATAGAAGAAGAAACCTTGGAAAATGAAGAAATCCCTGAAAAAGAAGAAATCCCTGAAAGTGAAGAAAAGGAGGATGAAGAGAAAAAGGAAAAGAATGAATGAAAACATATCAAAAAAAAGGATGATGAGAAAGTTAATTTTTGAAAGCCTTTTCCAACTATCAGTAAAGGATGTGAAGTTGGAAGATATATTATTCACTTTTGAAAAATTAAACGAAAGGGTACGATTAGAAGAAAGTTATTATTTAGAGGCTAAACAATACATTGAAGATATTTATAAAAATAAAAATGAGTATGATGAGTTGATTAAAAAATATTCAATTGATTGGTCAATAGAAAGGATAGGAAACATCGAAAAAACAGTGATGAGGATTTTTATCTACGAACTAATAAACAAAAAAGATATACCCATCAAAGTAATATTAAATGAATCAACGGAGTTAACCAAAACTTATGCGACACAAAAAGCCGCTGCTTTTGTTAACGGTATTATGGATAAGATTGCACGTTCGCAAGCATCGATTATGTAGAGTCACAAAAATCGAAAGGGGGAAGTATAGATTTTGAGTAACTAAAAATCTATATAAAATGTATGGCATCACCAAATACTCCTCTGTATAAAGCATTTAAGAACATGAGCTACAAGGAATTAGAAGAAATAGCTCAAGAGATTCGAAAGTATATTTTCAACGTAGTATACAATAGCAATGGCCATCTTGCCTCAAATTTGGGTGTTGTGGAATTAACTATTGCATTGTACAGGATATTTGATCCACTAGAAGATGTTATTATTTGGGATACCAGTCATCAATCTTACGTGCATAAACTGTTGACAGGTCGTTGGAAAGATTTCAAGACTATACGTGAAAAAGGCGGATTAAGTGGTTACACAAATATCTACGAATCACAAGCGGATAGATTCGGAGCTGGGCATGCAGGGACTTCTATAGCAGCTTCCCTAGGTTATGCCCTATCTGATAAAATAAAAAATAGGAAAAGAAATATAGTGGCAGTTATTGGAGATGGAGCCTTAGGTTGCGGAATGGCTCTTGAATCGTTAAATCAATTGAACTATCAAGATGTAAAAGTTAAAATAGTTCTAAACGATAACAACATGGCTATTTCAAAAAATGTAGGAACGATTTCCCAATTATTGAATAACCTTAGAATAAAAAAAGAATATACTCAAGCAAAAGAGATTTTAAAGAGTTCTTTGGAAGATTCTTCCCTAGGTAAAGATGTAGAATCAGTTTTAAAGAAAGTCAGAAACGCTTTAAAATACTCGATATACGATACACCCGCATCATTATTTGAAGAGTTGGGAATCAAATATTATGGACCTGTCGATGGACATGATATCAAAAAAATGGAAGAATTTTTGGAGTTCATTAAAGTTTATGATGAGAAGTCTGTGATACTGCATGTTGTCACCACTAAAGGTAAAGGGTTCGAAGAAACAGAAAAATCTCCGACTAAATTTCATGGTGTATCAAAAAAAGAACCAGACAAAGTTTCTTATAGTAAAATTGTCGGGTATACGTTATCCCACTTAAAAGATTTTGAATTTTTAGCTTTTACGGGAGCCATGACCGATGGAACGGGATTAAATATACTTCAAGAAATATGTCCTGACAAAGTAATTGATATGGGTATCACGGAACCAAGTATAGTTACTACGGCGTCTGCTCTATCTTTAGGTGGAGTTTTGCCTGTTGTTGATATTTACTCAACTTTCATGCAAAGGGCATTTGATTCACTTATTCATGATGTTGCCTTACAAAAGACACCGGTTCTATTTTTGTTAGATAGAGCGGGTTTGGTTGGAGAAGATGGTCCTACCCACCATGGAGCTTTTGACATCTCATATACAAGGTTAATTCCAAATGTAGAAATATGGACCCCATTGAACGCACAAGATTTAGCTAATATGATTTATACTTCTGTAATAAAAGGATTGAAAAAACCTAGATTTATTAGATTTCCAAGAGATGGAGAAAAAGTTGAAATACAAAATATACTCGACAATCTTCAAATAGTAGATGGGGAATGGAAATTTCTAAAAATGGCTGATTCTGCGTTATACGCTCTTGCTGTTGGAACTATCTCTCAAAATGTTTATGAAGCACTGAAAGATTATAACATTAATATAATCGGAGTACGAAGCGTCAAACCTTTAAATGAATATTTTTTGGAACTTTTGGAACAAAAAGCTGAATATATTTTTGTTTATGAAGAGGGGAGTTTGAAAGGTGGTTTCAACGAAGAGATATTCAAACTGAGAGATAAAAAAATTTATTCCTTTGGTGTGAAAGATGAGTTTGTTTCTCATGCCACAAGAGAAGAACAACTAGAAGAATGCGGTCTTTCAATAAAAACTATAAGGGATAACTTTGAAAAAATCGTCTCCAAGGTTAAAATACAACCATCTTAAAAAAAAGGGAGAGTAAAAAATGATAAAAAATAAATTTTTTTTAGCACTTACCATATTCTTTATCATAACTAGCGTTACATACGCTTTTGAGTTATTATTGACCCCTTCTTATTCCTACACGCTTAATTCAACAGGTGATACAAGCATTCAACAAAGTTTAGATTACACCGGTGGAAGGATTTCTTTTTTAATTCCAACCCAAGATAGTGAAGAAATCTCCTATGGCCCTTATGTAGGATTTTTTTACAATTACGAATTATTAGATAGTTCACAAAATATAGAAGATGTTGGAATTTCTTTAGGGTTGAATATGAAATATACAACCAATATAATTGGCAATTTAAATTTTTTGGTATCCGCCTATGGAGGCGTTCACACGGAAGACTATTTTCAAAATTTTAAAACAGAAATACTTATTAATGGAGGTATCAGCTACAACAATTTATCTCTGTCTGTTGGTTACGAGACCCGGTACTACGAAGAAGAAAGCCTAACCGTTAATTATCTACCAATCTCGTTGGGAGTGAGTTTTAAATTTTAGAAAAAACCTACAAGGATTTGGAAATCCAAAAAATATTAAATTTAATTTCAACCTATAGTCATACCGATTATGGGAAAGAGTATTTTTTAAAAAATGTAAAAATGTACAAAGATCTAACAGAATTAGACCGAGAAGTGAACATTTCTCGAGTTTTTTTTGATATGGCGATTAAAGGTACATTAAAAGATTTGTATGGTTTAAGTTATATCCCTTCGATAATGGAAAAGATCAGCAACAAGGAAAGTATCGAAGGTAAAGAATTCAGAAAGATTGGAGAGTTTTTGGACGACGGTTATGCCATTCACAAACATTACAGCGGTATAAATGATTTGCTCACTGATAAGTTATCAGATTACAAACCTCTGCTTGAATTAAAGGATCAGATCTTTAAAGTTTTTACTTCTGAAGGAGAAATTAAAGATAACGCCTCAATCGAATTAAAAAGAATAAGAAACGGTATAAACACAGTAAAACATCAATTAAATGTAGAATTCAACAAGATAAAAAGCAAGTATATTAAATACCTTTCTTTAGACCAGCCTGTGGAAAGAAATGGAAGGTTATGTATAGCGTTAAAAAGTGAAAATAGAAATGTTATAAAAGGTATTACCGTAGGAAGATCCGATTCCGGTGCTACTTTGTTTGTAGAGCCAGATACCATTATAGAACTGAATGAAAATCTTACAGATTTATATTCACAAGAAAAGAACGAAATCAATAGAATACTCTCAAATTTGACTTTTGAACTTCAAAAAAACAAATTTAAAATAGAAAAAAACATAGAATTGATGGAATATATAGATGCCAATATAGCAAAAGCTAGATACGCCAAAGAGATGAATGGAGTATTCATTCTGCCCCACACAACTAAAAAGATACTCCTCAAAGAACTTAAGCACCCATTAATACCAAAAGAAAAAATAGTCCCCATAGATGTTGAGCTCGATAGAAACGGGATGATAATAACGGGACCTAACACTGGGGGTAAAACGGTTTCTCTGAAATCAATTGGATTAGCCTTTTTTATGGCTCATTCCGCTTTACCAGTATTAGCTTTAAATGCTGAAATGCCTTTTATAGAAGAAATTTATACGGATATGGGGGACCAACAAGATATATCTCAAAACCTAAGCACTTTTTCAGCACATTTGTTGAACTTAAAAAATATACTTGAAAACGTCAATGAAAAATCCATTGTATTGATAGATGAACTAGGAACAGGAACCGATCCGATTGAAGGAGCTGCCTTAAGCAAAGCCATTTTGAAGTACCTGTTGATGAAAGGACCAATAATATTTGCCACTTCACATCTATCTGAAATTAAAACATTCTCTCTGGAAGAAGAAAAATTGCTCGCAGCTTCTATGTCATTCGATATTGAGACACTCAAACCTACATACAAACTAATGATAGGAGTGCCGGGAGCTTCTCATGCAATTGAAATAGCCGAAAGATTGGGGATTGACCCTCAAATAATAGAAGAAAGTAAAATAAATCTCAGCGAGGAATTTTCACAAAGTGAAAAAGTACTCAGTAGATTAACTTCTATACACAAAGAATACGAAGAAAGTATAGAAAGAATCAGGAAGAAAGAAGAAGAGATTGACAACAATAAAAAAGAGTACGAAGAAAAACTGCAAAAATTAAAGAACAAAGAAATAGAAAGTCTCGATCCAGAGTTGTATCAACTTAAAGAACAGATAAAAAATATGAGAAGTCAAATTCAAAACGTATTAAAAGAAATCAAGCAAAACAAAGATCAAATCGATCTACAAGAAATCAGAAAAAAATTAAAAGAATCCGAGAATATGGCCTCAAAACTTGAAGAAATTAAAAATACATTATCTCAAAAACAAAAAGGGCGAAAAATTGAAAGGTCTAAGATAAAGGTTGGAATGAAAGTAAAAACCTCTAATAATATTATGGGGACGGTAAAAAGTGTGACAAACTCAAAGATAACCGTTCAGATTGACGGTTCTCCCATAGAGATAACTTATAATCCAACGGAAATTGAACCTTTAATTAACTCTGATAAAGATAAAAATGAAGAAAAAAGAATTCAAGTTAAAATAGATCAAAAGAAAAATATGAACACTGAATTAGATGTTAGAGGTTATTCAGTAAATGAAGCTATACCAGAAATAGAAAAATTTATTTCTGATTTAATAAGTTCTGGGATAAAAGAAGGAAGAATAATACATGGGAAAGGAACGGGGAAACTAGCTATGGGAATTTGGGATTATCTAAGAAAATCATCTCTAATTAAAGATTTCAAAATCGCCCGAAGTGAAGAAGGGGGAACAGGGGCGACAGTGATAGAAGTCTAAATAATGGGGGAATGGAAATGATCTTTGGACTTGATATAGGTACAAGAACTCTTGTAGGGACATTGGCAGAATATGATGAAGAAGCTGAAAATATAATCATCAAACATTTTGCAGAAGTTGAACACGAAAATAGAGCTATGCTTGACGGACAAATTCATGATGTAAACAAGGTTGCAAAAGGGGTATCCAAAATAAAGAAAAAGCTGGAAGAAGAAAGTTCCATCAATCTTTCCGAAGTTGCCATCGCCATAGCTGGTAGATTTCTAATCTCTTCAATAGGTTCTTACAGCCTTGATATTTCAACTTATGGTTACTTAGACAATGAAACAATCAAAAAAATGGAACTTGAAGCCGTCAAAGCATCTACAGAAAAA
Organism: Petrotoga olearia DSM 13574; assembly: GCF_002895525.1. GTDB lineage: Bacteria > Thermotogota > Thermotogae > Petrotogales > Petrotogaceae > Petrotoga > Petrotoga olearia. Next base: position 35,517 of record NZ_AZRL01000012.1, on the reverse strand, counting down.
TTAAACTACTTACAAGAAATGTACTGTGTAGGATACTCCATACTTTACTACAGTCTTGATAATCAATGGATTAAACATCTAGAAGGGCAAAGAGGTGACAAAGCAAAAGTAAAAGTTTTAGCAGCTTATCTACCAAAAAATGTTGTAGAAGCAATGATGTCTGTGTTGGATAAAGTAGGATTAAAACCAATCCATGTTACATTGGAACCGATAGCTGCCACAAGTTTAGTTGTACCTGAGGACTTGAGAAACCTGAATGTTGCAATGGTAGATGTGGGAGCAGGTACAAGCGATATATCCATATCAAATAAAGGGGTAATAACAGGCTATGGAATGGTACCTTTAGCTGGAGACGAGATAACAGACACTATATCTCAACAACTTTTAGTGGATTTCAAAACCGCTGAAATGATTAAAAAACAATTATCTCAAAGCGATGAAATTACATACAACGATATTTTGGATAATCCTCAAGTTATTAGAAAAGAAGAAGTAATCGAAATAATCACACCTGTTATAGACAGCATAACAGATAAAATAGCTAAAGAAATATTGAATTTAAACGGGAAACCTCCTGTCGCTGTGATGGTAGTAGGTGGAGGGGGAAAAGTGCCGACTTTCACCGAAAAATTAGCCGACAAACTTGGACTTCCCAAAGAAAGGGTATCACTAAAAACTACCAAAAACTTGGAGAATATCATTTTTGAATCAAAAAGAATGGAAGGTAGTGAATACATAACCCCTTTAGGTATAGTAAATGTTGCACTGAAAAAACAGGGTAGTGTGTTCAATACAGTTAAAATAAATGGTAGAAATGTAAATATGTTAATCATAGGAAAAGACATGAACGTTTTACAGGCGTTACTACAATCAGGTTATTCTCTAGACAAATTGGTTGGATTACCCTCCCCAGCGATAGCTTTCGAACTGAACGGAAAATTACAGATAAAAAAGGGAAATATGGGTGAGAAGGCAAAAATTACGATAAACGGAGTATCTGCAGATATACACTCTCCCATCAAACCAGGAGACCACGTTGAAATAGAAGAACCCAAGAACGGAAAACCTGTCAATTTAAAAGTAAAAGACGTAATAGACCCCATTGAATTTTTCTTAAATGGAGAACCTAAAACCACTTATCCCGTTGTAATAAAAAACGATGAAAAAGTAGAAAACTTGGAAGAAGAGATCAAAGACGGAGATAAAATATTTACAACGCCTCCAAAAATAGAGGATGTATTTAAAAATTACAACGAGAAAATTTTCTTCACAATAAATAACCTTCCATATGAAGTCCCTGTGGGTACGATCATCATGAAAGACGAAGAAATCTTAGATAAAGATTATCAAATAAAAAATGGAGATCTTCTAAAAACAAAAGCCATAAAGCTTCCTAAGATAAAAGAATTCTTGGATATCGAAACCGAAAAGATGAAGGTATTTTTAAATGGGAAAGAGGTTCATTTAAACAAAGAAGAAATAATCGTATCCTATGACGGGAAAGTTGTGGATATAGAAGCAGAAGTGGCTAATGGAGCGAATTATTCGATAAAAAAAGTGAAAAAGGATGTTCAATTAATCGATGTATTTTCACATCTTTCCATAAACATTGAAGAAATACAATCTTATGAAATTTACTTAAACGACGAAAAAGTTGAAAGCTTTCTACAAAAGATCGAGCCAGGTGCGAATGTGAGGTTGTTAATTAATGATCAGAGGAATAGGAGTTGACATCGTAAAAGTCGAGAGGATCAACGAAAAAAACGTTCAAAAAATACTTTCTAAAAAAGAAAAAGAAGTATACGATACTTTTAAAGGGCAAAAAAGAAAAAAAGAATACGCAGCCGGTCGTTTTGCGGTGAAAGAATCATTAATTAAATGTTTCAAAAGGTTTATTCCTTTCTCGGAAATTACCGTCCTTAACAAACAAAGTGGAGAACCTTATTTAGCCGAAGAATCAGTGAAATATCTATTCGAAAAGTTTGGAGGCAACGGAACCATACACATATCTATAGCCCATGAAAGAGAGTATGCCGTAGCAACAGCAGTAGTAGTAATAGATGAAGAATAAGGGGGCACTGTAATTTGGACATACCAAAAAATATAAAAGAACACTACGAAAAGTTAAAATCAGAGATAGAAGAACATAACTATAGATACTATGTATTAGCTGACCCTATTATTTCCGATCAGGAATACGATAAGCTATTTAAAGAATTCGCAGAGCTCGAAAAAAAATATCCCGAATTGAAAACTTCCGATTCGCCTACTCAAAGGATCGGGGGGATCGTTGTTGAGGGGTTCAATAAAGTAAACCATTCCATACCGATGTTATCTTTAGATAACACCTACAACGAAGAAGAAATCTTAGATTTCCATAAAAGGGTTTTAAAGAACTTGAGTTTAAACCGTGTTGAGTACCTCTGTGAACTGAAGATAGATGGGGTATCGGTAGCTTTAAGGTACACTGATGGGCTATTAACTCAAGCCATAACCAGGGGAGATGGAACAATTGGAGAAGATATCACGCAAAACGTAAAAACCATCCCCTCCATTCCCTTAAAGTTGAGAAAAAATATTTCCGTTGAAGTACGTGGAGAAATATACATGCCAAAAAAGGAATTTGTAAGGATAAATTCTGAAAGGGAAGAAAAAGGGTTGCCTATTTTCGCAAATCCCAGAAATGCCACAGCAGGAACTCTAAAACTTTTGGATAGTAAAGAAGTGGCAAAAAGAAAGCTAAGCTCTTTTATGTATTACGTTATTTTCCCTCAAAATTACAATTTACAGACGCAAGAAGAAGCGATGAATTTTCTGAAAGAAGTTGGATTCAGAATCAATCCTAATTACAAAAAGGTTGAAGATATTGAACAAGTTATAGAATTTTGGAAAGAATGGAATCGAAGGAGAAAGGAATTAGAATACGAAGTAGATGGAATAGTAGTTAAAGTGAACAGTTTTGAATTACAGAGAATCCTTGGAGAAACCACTAGATCCCCACGATGGGCAATTGCCTTCAAATTTGAAGCCGAACAAAAAGAGACTAAGTTAAAAGCTATAAAGCTTCAAGTTGGAAGTACAGGGATAATAACCCCCGTTGCTGAATTTGTTCCTATACAACTCGAAGGAACAACGGTAAAAAGGGCAAGTTTGCACAACTTTGACTATATAGAAGAAAGAGATATAAGGGAAGGCGATTACGTACTAATTGAAAAAGCAGGTGGCATAATACCACAAGTTATAGGGCCCATTAAAGAAAAAAGAACTGGGGAAGAAAAAATAATCCAACCTCCTGAAAAATGTCCTGTATGTGGTGGAAAAGTTGGGAAAATAAAATCTTCTGAAGTGGCAATAAGATGTTTGAATCCCTCTTGTCCAGAAAAGCTTTTAAGAATGTTGGAAAATTTTGTTTCAAGAAACGCAATGAATATTCAAGGACTTGGACCGAAAATATTGAAAAGAATGGTTGATGCGGGCTTAGTTAAAGATATAGCAGATCTTTATTATTTAGACGAACAAAAAATTAGAAGCTTAGGAGAAGGTATAGGAGACAAAACAGTAGAAAATATATTGACTCAAATAGAGCAATCAAAAAATAGAGAATTATATAGATTAATTAATGCCCTTGGTATACCAAATGTGGGATTAAAAACAGCGAAAGATCTTGCAAAACATTTTAAAAATTTAGACAATTTAATAAATGCAAAATTCGATGATTTTGTTAAAATAGAAGGTATTGGTGAAGATATAGCAAATGCAATTCTTAAGTTTTTCTCACAGGAAGAAGTTAAAAAGATTGTTAAAAAACTAAAAGATGCTGGAGTCAACACGGGCAAAAAAGAAGAAGAAAAATCAGAAGGGCCTTTAAAAGGTTTAGTAATATGTCAAACCGGTGCACTGTCAAAAATGGCAAGGCAAGAATTCGCTGAATATGTTGAATCTAAAGGTGGCATTTTCTCTGAAAACGTGACGAAGAAAACGAATATCTTAGTCGTTGGAGAAAACCCTGGTTCTAAATTAGATAAAGCTCAAAGTTACGGAATTACTATAATGAGTGAAGAAGAGTTCTTTGATGAATATGGAGAAAGTTAGAAAAATAGGAACGTTTCATATATTAGTACTTATCTTCATTTTTTTTAATACGAAGGGCTTCTCTGAGATAACTACAAACGAAGTTTATCTACTATCTTCAATATATGAAGGAAAAGATTTCACAAACATAACACCTTACCCAATAAACTCAAACGATGAGTTTGAAGTTTATCCTGGCTTCTTTTACAAATCTTTTGATCCCCTGTGGTTGATTGGGGGGATATTTGAAACCAATTGGTCAGATTTGGAAAGAGGAGTATATTTATCTGACTCATTACCATATGTTACTGGGTTCATGGGTGGATACGATGCAGGAAGTATGAGAATTGTCTCAGGAATGTACTTTTTCGATCCTTACTTAACTGAAGAAGAGCTAGAAAGGCAAAAAGATACTTCTTTTGGTACCAATTTTGATACTAATTCCGACAGAGCTGGATTGGAAGATTTTGGGTATTCTGATCCTTCAAAGACCTTGTTTATACACAGATTAGAATTTAATCTTTTCGATAGAGTTAGGCTTTCTTTGAACGAATTGAATTTGATAGGCGGTAAATATCCTGACCTTTCTGATGCTAACCCTTTTGGTATAGCTCATAATAACTTAGGTGAAGGGTTCTCAAATAATATGTTGGGAGTAGATGTTTCTTTCATTCCTACCAAGGGGTGGCAAATATATGGACAATTCGCGATGGACGATTTTGTAGTACCCGATACTGAAGGGGGAGCAACATATTACAAACCAACCGCATTTGCTTGGGGATTAGGAACAAGATTAGTTGGAAAAACTTCGAAATATTACATATCTCCGAAAATAGAGTATTATAAAATTTACACTTGGATGTACAACCAATGGGCACCTTACTTAAAGTATACCGCCAAATACAATGAAGAAGATATTCCCATAGGCTTTGACTACGGAAACGATATGGAAGGTTACTTAATTGGATTGGATATCGCCAATGAAACCACCAGATACAAAATTATCTTCGAACACTACCTCAAAGGTGAAATAAACTTAGACACACCCTACGATGATGAGAGAAAAGAAGATGTGGAAGGTTGGCCTGGTCCCTACGGAGAAACAACGCCATTTATCAAAATATCTTTTTCAATTGAAGTAGGGTTTTAAAAACATATACTATCCGAAAAATTACGACACAGCCATAATAGATAACTTGACAATTACAATCGATTTTTTTAGGGGAAAAAAGAGGAAACTTTTGAGAAACAAGAATGGAGGCAATAAAATGGACATTGAAAAGATCAATAAAATAGTAAAAACTGATATTAAAGAAGGGCTAAGGCGAATTTATCCTGAAATCTTCGAAGATAATAAGATTAATTTTGAAAAGTTGAAATCATTATTAAGTGGTGAAATTATTGAAAAGGAAGATGATAGATTTTATTTTAATTGGGCTGGAAAAAGCAACCTGTATAAACTTATTCAATCTCCCGCCTATGGAACCTTAAAACCAGATAAGGAAAAATCTATAGATTTTGATAATAAAGAAAACATTGTAATTGTTGGAGAAAATTTAGAGACACTAAAACTTTTGCTTAAACCTTACTTTGGTAAAGTGAAAATGATTTATATTGATCCCCCTTATAACACTGGCAAGGATTTTATTTATCGTGATAATTTCAAGGAACCATTGAAGGATTACTTAGAGAAAACTGGACAGATTGATGGTAAAGGAAATAAACTTACAACAAATACAGAAGCAAGTGGAAGGTATCACTCTGACTGGCTTAATTTTATGTATCCAAGATTATTTTTAGCAAGAAACCTATTAAGAGATGATGGAGTTATTTTTATCTCAAAATACTTAGCTGCATAAGAAGGTTTTTTGTAATCGAACATCTTTTTAAATTCAAGCACCAATCCGTAGGCTTGAACTGTGTCAAGATGTTGTTCTTCCTTGAACCCCTTTCGGGGCGTTTCATTGAGTCTAACTTTATCTTTCTTAGTAAGGTTGTTAGGATTTTTTAATAGCAAGTATTTTGTCCTTTTGAGTATTTCATGGTACCCTTTATTCTCTCTGGCTCTCACTTTATCAAGTTGGTCACTTAATACATTAAGTACATGAAATTTGTCAAATATTATCTTTGCTTTTGGGAAATGTTTCTTTGCTCCAGCTTTGAAAGGTACCGACATATCCTTTGAAACGTAAAAGTCTAATATTCTCCACAACCTATTTTGGGTTGTATTATACTTTTTAGCTATCTCAGCAACCGTCATATGATTGTACAACTCGAGAATAAACACTTCAAACAACAAGGTGAATCCAGAGTTTTTTCGAGCCCAAGGAACCTCTACAGTCTTTGTCCCATCATCTGTTTTTATCCTAGCTACCCTCGCATGTATGTATGTTTCATATTGGAATAGGTTTAAGTGTTACTGGCTTCTTTGAACAGTATCGTATGCACTGTAATATTTACCGTTGTATTCGAACTTTGCACCTTTTTTGAAATCTACATATATGTTGATTGTATTTTCTTGTTGTTCTATCTTTTCTATGTACCATGGCTCTGTTATATTCAGTATCTGTTCAAAGAATTTGGGTAACTCTTTTCTCATCTGGCATCACTCCTTATCTGTTTTGTGTTTCCTTACATGATACCAGATTATTTAATCATTTGTTCATATTTCATTTTTTCTACCCACACTTTTTGGAAGAGAACCTTTTGATTTTCTTTATTTCCCTTGAGTAATCTTAATTTAACTCCAGCTTAATTACCCACTATTTTCGTGATAGAATCTTTTATTATTTTACTGCATACATATAATTTCCTTCCTCGGTGAAATATCCTTAGATCTAGATGATTCGCTGAAATTATGAATAAGTTTAGACAGTTAGTTACTCTGATTTTATGAGCCATAAACACCCTGAGTTGCATAAAGACTTTTGGAAAAACACACACTTTTTGCATCTGCTATCAATATGTTTCTCTATTAGTTTCTTATCATATTCATTAATATAATAATTCCTAATTTCATGTAAGCTTTTAAAATTCTTTAAATTCAATTCTGTATCCTTTTTGGTTCCAAAACACCGTATTACTTTCAAGTCAGGTAAAATATCAATAACAGGTTCACACACAGACTTATTGCAAATAACGTTAGTGGGTCTTCCGGAAAATTTGTCCATAAGCTCCTGCCTTTCAGAGTTTTCAAGAATACACGGAGGTGGAACATTGCAATCAAAAAAGGGTAGTATTCCATTGTTAAGTGCTTCGTGCACATATTTAAATATTATTTGCTTATATTTTTTATAATATTCAATACTACTTGATTCTATTCTTTTGTTAGGAACTGCTATCGACAGTCTGAGTTTGTTTAAACTATTGTCTTTCATAACTTTTAACCAATGATCAGAATATTTATCGTCATATATGGTTAACCCTATAGCTATTTTATTGCTCAACTTTCCTATGCTCCTTAATTTACATAGACCTTCTATAATTCTATCATACTTTCTTCCTATGTCTGAAGGTCTATTTAGGTTTAATAATATGCGCATTTTATTGTATTTAATTAACTCCACATAATTACCTAAATTAATCCCATTTGTGAATAAAATAAAAGATCTTACATCTTTGTTAAATTCTAAATAATTAACAAATTCTCTAAATAATGGGTGAATCGTCGGTTCACCACCTAAAATCCCTATTTGTTCTTTACCTCTTGCAATAAAATCAACGGCATATTTGAAATCAGTGAAAGTCATATATAATGGAGCAGAAATATTTTTTGCAAAACAATACTCACAGGATAAATTACAATTGTTGTTTATCATTATGTTAGCCATCTATTCTTATCTCTCTATCATAGTATTTCATCGAATCTGTTTTGTGAGTAACCATTACCACTGTCACTCCTAATGTTTTTAAAAACTCTAAGATTCTCTTGGCATTCTCTTCATCTAAGGCTGATGTTATCTCATCTAATATTAAAATATTGTATCCTTTTCCCAATGCTCTAATTATGCCTAATCTTTGTTTTTGGCCTCCAGATATTGTGTGCTCAAAGTTTGTCCCTAAATCTTTTTCCAGATTTTCAAATATTGTAGTATCAATTTTTTCTAATCCAAATCTTGTGAGTAATTCATTTTGTAATTTACTTAGCTCTTTCGAATTGTCTAGATTTAAGTTATAACTTAAATTATCGTTGAATATAAGATTTATTTGTGGAACATATCCAATGTTTTCTGAAAATTGTTCCGGTCTAAAATTTTTGTTGTATCGGATTTCCCCGCTACTTGGCTTATAAAGACCTAACAATAACTTTAAAAAAGTGGTTTTTCCTGAGCCGCTTTTCCCAGTTATTGCTACCCATTCTTTCTCTTTAATAGTTATGTCTGGATATTTAATAATCTTTCCATCGGGGTACTTAAATTCGAGATCTTTGGTTTCTAATAGATTAAAACCAATTCTTTCTCTTTTCTTATAATGATTCTCTCCATGTTCTTTATTGTATTCCATTATACGCACCAAAGAGACTTTTATATCTACATATTCATTCCAAATATTGGTCATTTCAAAAAACGGCCAATTAAAGGCTGAAGAAAAATACATAAAGCCAATAAAGCTTCCTAGATTTAAGTATCCTCCCCTAATCATAAATATTCCTACAACCATCCATAAAGTATTGAATAATAGTCCCATACCGATGCTTACAGATCTCATAGTACCGTTTAATTTGGCTCTCTCTATGGTAGTGTCATTGTATTGTTCAACACCATTTTCTAATTTCCTTTTTACGAAATCTTCGCTCCTATAGGATTTTATTATAAGCTGATTATTTTTTATAAAGGATGTGTATTTATTTAACAAATCTAGAGATTGCATAAATTTTTCGTTTTTTAAAACTATCTTCTTATTAAAATATCTTATAATAAGTATAGAAGATACTGATGTTAAAATGACTATTAATGTAAGTATCCAGGAATTATAAATTCCATATATTAAGGCTAATATAAAACCGATGGCTCCACTTATAAATGGAATATATACCCTAGATGGGAAATTTGAAACCCTGGGCGCATCTTGTGAGTAAAGGGATATATATTTTGAAATACCGTTGTATTCTATATCCTGTATATTTTCAAAAAATAATCTTTCTAATATTTTATTGCTTATCTCTTTTTCAACCATTATATCCATTTTCTTTCCTAAGTATTCTAGAAGTAATCTCATAAATAAGATCCCAACGAATAAAAAAGTGAAAAAACTAACATATTTAATAAATTCAATTTCTCTATAATTATCAGTTAGGTATTTATATGAATTAGCTATAAAAAAGTCTAGCCCTCCTGCTATAATGGCTATTATCCCAGTTGAAATTATCAAATACTTAATCGGTTTAACTATATTTTTTCTAATACTATTCATAATTCACCTCACATTTCTAAGGGGGCCTTTAAGATTATATTTCTAATAATTCTCCTTCTAATCCAAGGTTTAATTCATGGCTAATTATTAAAAAACTGATATCCTTAGTGTTTTTAATCAATTCTACTAAAGCCCTTTTGTTTTTCTGATCTATGGCCGAAAATGGCTCATCTAGTATTATAAAGCGTTTATTATTTAGTATGGCTCTTGCTATATTTATTCTTTGAGCTTCTCCTACTGAAACATTGTCTTCAGTTATAATCTCATAAATGCCGTTTTTTAGGCTATTTATTTTTTCCTTAAGATTTACCTTTTCTATAATCTTTTCAAGCTCTTCAGTTTCTATTTCCAAACCTAAACAGATATTATCTTTTACTGATAGCGGCATTAGTTCAGGAGTTTGGGGAACATATGAACAATAATTTAAAAGATTGTAATCCTTACCTGCTGCGGTGGATATATAGATTTCTCCACTATTTGGCTTATAAAGCCCCAATAATAGTTTTGCTAAGGTCGTCTTCCCCGAACCCGATTCTCCCCTTAAAAAGTATATTTTGTTTTTAGAGTCTATTTCTAAATTAATATCTTTTAGAATCTCTTCTTTGTTGTAGGAAAAGCTAACATCCTTTGCGATAAGTTTTAAATCAGTTTCTGGTTCCTTCTTTTCACTTGCTTGTATCTGATCTTTAATTTCATTTTTCCCTTTATTAATAAACCTTTTTATTCTATTTTCTGAAGCCAAGGCTGTCGATAGATCTTCATATATGTAGGGAATTTCTACCACCGACCAAAGTATCGAACCTACCAAGCCGTTCCAAAGCCCCACTACCGTTCCTATGGTTATATGCCCTTGCTTTGCAAGATAAAGTCCAAAAAGGAATATAAAAAATTCTAATGCAGCTATTAAATGCTTCGAAAATAGATTAATTATGCTTTGAAACCATGCAACTTTTTCTTCGTTCTGAAAATAACTTTCATATTTGAAATTGAAAGTTCCCTTCGTCTCTTCTAATAATTTCCATACTCTAAGTAGTGGTATATTATGATTGACATCGTTGAAATAGTGCTTTACTACTTCTTTTTTGTTCTTAGAAATAATCTTCTTATCCCTAACCTTTCTTGCTAAATAGCTATTTGTAATTTGATAAAAAAATACGAATAAAATTACCGTAATAGTAAGCACTGGTGAGTATATAAATCCGTAAATTAAGCCTGCAGTTATTGTCAAAAACTGTTTTACTAACGGTATAATAACAAAATTAATACTATTGGAATAATTATCTAAATCCTCATTGACAATCGTAGAAAATGTCCCAAAAGTTATTCTTTCTTGATCTCTTAAATTTAAATCTAATTGAGTGCCCATAATATCTTTTAGAGTTTTACTTCTCAGTCGCAATGTCAACTTCTTTGATTCAATTATCTGCCATCTGTATATAAAGATATAGAAAATGCATGAAAACAGTAGTAAGATTCCAATTAGGATTAAATTTTTAAACTCAACTTCCGTTGTTAAAGCCGTATCAATGGCTATTTGCACTAGAAATGATAATAATATATTGAAAAAAGCACAATAAATAATAGCCATAAATATTGGGATTATTATCTTTTTAGAATTTACTTTAAAAGTTTCTTTCATGATGTTAAAAGCACCAGATATCATATAACTCTCCTCCACTCCCCCCAGTTTCTTTTTCTTATTCAACCATTAGTTTTTTACCAAAGATATCTACGAATGTGAAACTCACTCCCCACCCTTCTAAAGATCTTAATTTTATTATATACTTTTTCATATGGTTTTCAACTGTTTTTTTAATTGGCTTCAAATATGCATTGATAAAGTATTACAGAGATCGATCAAAAAATACCTATGTTAAAATCAAACTCGATAATTTTTGTTATCTTTAAATTACTTATATTCTCTTTTTCTTTTTTTATCTGTATTATGGTACAATTGTGTTTGAATGGTTTCAATCTATTTTTAGAAAATTTCTAGGTTGAATTAAAGTAAACGAATATTCCGTTATTATAACGCTATGTAAATATTTCATGAGGTCAGGGAGGTTCTTCGAATGAATCTTCGATCTTTGGTTGAAATTGTGAATAAAGGACAGTTCATAAGGCCAATTTTGAATTATGTTATTCATTACTTAGAAAGTGATAGACCAGATAAAAATAAAAGCATTGTCAATTACATAAACGTTTTGAAATTAAAATGGGATGTTAAATACGATGAAGCCCTTGAGATAATAGATGAAGAGTTACAAAAGTTAAAAAAAGGTGGTTTGTATTGTCTAATTTTAGTTGAAAAGATAGGTATTTTGGTCAATCTTTCTAGAAATGAAGAAATTAAAGAAGTATTCAATCAATTGAAGGAAGAATTCGAAAAACTTCCTAAGTATTTAAGAGGAATAGTCGTTGAGAAGTTAAAGAATGTCCGTGAATTAAATTTTGATGAAAAAGATTTGCAAACTATTAGAATTTGGAGTGAAACTTATGAAAATTCTCCTGCCACCAAAGGCTTCATATTACTATCAAAAGCAAGAGGGAAAAAGAACGAAGAGCAATACGAAGAAGCAGTTTGTTTGAATGTTGAAGCATTTAAGGTTTTAAAAACTATTCCACATCCTTCTGGGATGGTGCAAGCTTTAAACAATTCATCTTGGTGGTTGAAAGATGCAAACAAAGAAAAGGCTTTAGCTTTTACTTTTCCATTAGGATTCTACCTTGGTTACTATTTCCATGATGATAACTTTGATGTTTTCAATTCCCTCGATACTATGTTTCAAGTACAGAAGAATAACAAAGATCCTTTGGTTCATGAGACCGCCTTTATTTTCTCACGCTTAGTTTCATCGTTGACTGGTGATAAGAAAAAAATAATATGGAATGAGTTTAGATATACAATTCATGATGTCAGACGTTTTGTTTTGAATATTAGAAATGAAAATTATCTAAACACAAAAACGTTAAGGGCTTTCATAAGGAAAGAGATAGGAAAAGAAAAGATACCTATAGACTCAATGAACGTTTCTGAAAGAACGTTGAAAGAGTTTTTATCTGCAAAGACAAAGTACATTCAACCAAGTACCTTGAGAAACATACTAGAAGCTCTTGAGTTTGAAATAGATACATCCACACCTATATGCATAATCAAAGAATTGAAAAAGAATGATATAGATAAGAAGTTTGAGATAAACCTTGAAAAGTTTAAAAATCTTCCAAAAGAAAGGCAAATATCAGAACTCTTTACCTCTTACCTCGTTCATTACTACAAAGAAGAGATTGATCTAAAAAAGATAATTAAAGAGATACAAGATGACAGTTTAATTGAACAAAGATGTGATTACTACACTAAAGAGTTAATAAACTCTATCTTTGAAAGAAATCAAAAGATAGATTTTAATTCTTTACTAACAAACGTTCAAAAACCAAAAATCCACACAAACAAAAATATAACCTTCAACGAACATCCTTTTTATTTGGGGAGGAAAGAAGTTGTAAAAAAGTTTATGAAAGACTTAAATAAAAAGAATTTAAAAGAGTTCATAGAAAATTACATTAGTCTTGATGCAGGACAAAAAAAGACGATAGAAAAGTTCATAATGAATTACGGTAGGTACTACGACTTAAAAGATATACCAAAAGAATTCACACCGAAAGTACCAAAAGAGATTAATCCATTCGTGAAAAAATACACGTTGAAAAGAAAGCCTTCTGCTATTTCTTTTTATGTTTTTGAAGGGGATGAAAGAGAAGAGTTGGTGGAAATTAGCAATAATTTATACTCCTGACTTTGACAGTTGAGAGATGATTTTTTAGTAAACTAAACGGAAGAAAGCGGTGCAAGAAGCACCGCTCAATATTGTTAGAAAAACAATCTACCCATCTCGTATAATTCTCGACTTATCTCTTTATTCTTCAAAATTTCGTCCGTAAAGGGTTTTTCCACAACATCAAAACCATCCAGACCTAAAGCCACGTTAGATTTTCCTTTTTTAACAGCATCTATAGCTGTTACACCGAATTTAAAAGCCAAGTATCTATCAAAAGATGAAGGAGTTCCTCCTCTTTGTAAATAATCCAAATCGACCGTTCTGCATTCAACATTTTGCAAATTAGCTTTTATATACTCTGTGACTAATTCTGCTGGTTTCATGTATTGACGAACTTTGGGATCACCTATTATATTTTGAACCTCTTCGGGGAGTTTGACCTTTTCTTCTACAACGACTATGGAAAATCGTCTACCTGCAGAATATCTCTTTTTAATATTTTCAATCATATCTTTAGGGTCTAATTCGAACTCTGGTACTATTATATAATCTGCACCACCTGCCATTCCACCAATTGTGGCCAACCATCCTGCTTCGTCTCCTCCGGTTTCCACAACTATTACCCTATGACCTGCACTGGCAGTGGAATGAAGTTTATCTAATGCATCTGTGACGATCTGTAATGCAGTTAGAAAGCCAACACTAAGATCCGTCCAGTATAGATCGTTATCAACAGTGGCAGGTATTATTATCGAAGGTATGCCTTCATTTGCCAATTTTAAAGCAATATTTGCTCCGGTATGGCCTGTTAACAATATCAGACTAGTTATTTGATATCTTTCAAAGTTATTTTTTAACTTTTTCAAATCGTCTGGATTAGCAGTAGGATCATATTTTGAAGAACCTAAAATTATTCCACCTTCAGGCAATTTACCTGAAACATGTTCTTTGGCAAGGATAGTTAATTTATCCTCAACGAGGCCAAGAAAACCATCGTAGACACCAACAACTTCGACATTCTCTTCAGCGCCTTTTACGATGAGTGCCCTGATTACGGCATTTAAGCCTGGACAGTCTCCGCCAACATTTAAAACAGCAACTCTTTTCATTATTATATGCACCTCCAAATTTTAATTTAATTATACTAACTTTAGGAACTCTAAAACCTTGTGTTAGCGCCCCTTTGCCCCGCTACCACCCATAAGGAAAAATAGTATTCACACCAACCATTTTAACCAAGAGTTTCACTCAAAAATTCTAATTAAAATAGGAATAATCACTATAGAAACTATAGACATAAGTTTTATTAAAATATTAATGGAAGGTCCTGCCGTATCTTTTAAAGGATCCCCCACGGTATCTCCTACAACAGAAGCCTTATGAGCCAAAGACCCTTTTCCCCCGTATTTTCCGGTTTCTATTAACTTCTTAGCGTTATCCCAGGCGCCTCCAGAGTTAGCCATGAATATCGCTAACATAACTCCTGAGCCTGTTGTTCCTGCTAACATTCCTGCGACAGCTTGCTTGCCTAATAAGAAGTAAACAATCATTGGGGCTATAACAGCGACTAAAGAAGGAAGTATCATATATTTTAGAGCGCCATTGGTAGCAATCTTTACACACTTACCGTAGTCTGGATCAGCTTTTCCTTCCATTAATCCCACAATTTCTTTAAACTGCCTTCTTACTTCTTCCACCATAAGGTTTGCAGCGTTACCAACTGCTTTCATTACCATAGACGAAAACAGAAAGGGAAGCATTGCACCGATTAACAAGGCGGTAAATACATTCGCATCATTCAAATCAACGATTGAGATATTTGTTACCTGCAAATAAGAGGCGAACAAAGCCAAAGCCGTTAAAGCAGCGGATCCTATTGCAAAACCTTTCCCCATAGCAGCAGTTGTATTCCCAACAGCGTCCAACTTGTCCGTTCTTTCTCGAACGTAAGGTTCTAAATGAGCCATTTCAGCAATTCCACCGGCATTATCGGCGATAGGGCCATATGCATCGATGGATAAACTCATACCGAGTGTTGAAAGCATTCCAACAGCTGCGATCGCTATTCCAAAAAGTCCGTATAAGTAGAATGAAAGTATAATAGCTGTTCCTATTAAAAGAATAGGAAAAAGCGTTGATTCCATTCCTAGAGCAAGACCATTGATAATCAAAGGAGCCGAACCTGAAGGAGCGCTTTTTGCAAGCTCTGTTACCGGCTTTTTTGCAGTGTAATATTCTGTAACGACCCCTATAAGAATTCCAACCACCATACCCATAATAACAATTAAACCTGAATAAAAGTTCCCGAAAACTATCTTCGATAAGAAAAAAACAACTATAGCTTGAAGAAATGATGTCAGATATGTACCAAAGTGAAGGGCCTTTTCGGGTTCAACTTCCTTTGTCTTTTTGATGTAATAATTAACAAAAATAATACCAAAAATTGATAATATCAAACCTGATGAAGCTACAAAAAATGGGAAAAGAGCTCCCTTAAATGAAAAAGCGATGCTTCCCAACACTGAAGCAGAAAAGATCGAGCCTACGTAAGATTCGTACAGATCGGCGCCCATACCTGCAACATCCCCCACATTATCTCCCACATTGTCAGCAATGACCGCTGGGTTTCTTGGATCATCTTCTGGAATATTTGCTTCAACCTTACCAACCAGGTCAGCCCCCACGTCGGCGGCTTTGGTGAAAATTCCTCCTCCCACTCTTGCAAAAAGCGCTACAAAAGATGCACCCATAGCATAGCCACTCATTAACTCAGTATTACCATTTCCAAGGAAGAATATACCTCCCAATCCCATTAATCCTAAAGAGGTAACAATCATTCCCATAACCGCGCCACCATTAAAAGATACAGTCAAAGCATCGTTTAAGTTGCTAATCGCTGCATTGGTTGTTCTGGCATTGGCTCTGGTAGCGATTGACATCCCTAGAAAACCTGATAAAACCGAAAATGCCGATCCTAAAATGAAAGACAAAGCCATTTGATAAGAACTTACAAGCCACAAAAAACCCGCGAATAAAAATATTACAACGAAAAGGATTCTATATTCTGAAAATAAAAAAGATCGAGCGCCAACTTGAATTATTTTTGAAAGTTTTTGCATTCTTTCATTTCCGGGGGATTTTTCTAAAATGTTGAAAACCAAAAAAACCGTAAAAATTAATCCAATCAACCCACAGATAACCGATATAACCTGAGAAATAAATCCCATAATTCTCCTCCTTGTGAAATCTGGTATTATGCTGTTTTTGAAAACTCTGAAACTATATGGATGGCGCCCTGTAACTGTTTTAAAATCAAAATCTTATTTTTGAAATTTTTTTGTTTCTGAAGCCTCTAAAATCATATAACTTATGGAAAAGACCTTGTTTAGTTTTTTAGATTATACCATAAAAAAACTTGACATTTTAAAGTTTTTACTATATAATGTTCGTGCAAATCAAGTGCAAAAACAAACCGTTTGCATTTATGCTTTTAGGGGTTTAGAATTATTCATCTTTATCTTGAAGAGGTGAACTTACTATGAGAAACACAAAAGCTCGCAGAGACATTTTAGGTATTTTAGAAGAGTACGATTATCCACTCAACGCCGAACAGATTTATGAAAAGCTCAACGAAGATTACGATAAATCCACAATTTACAGAAACTTGAAAAATTATGAAGAAAATGGAGACATTAGATCCATAGTTTTTTCTGACAAAATCAAATATTTTTTTAAGGGGAAAGGACATTTTCATTTCATATACTGCACAAAATGTAAGAAGTTTGAAAGATTTGACCTATGTTACTCTGAGCAGATGAGTAAGTATATAAAAGAAAGATTAGACTTCGAAGTTTTGACTCACACCCTTTATTTTGAAGGAATATGTAAGGAATGTCAGAAAATTACTAAAGACGGTCAATATGGTCATTTCAATTAGTATAAAATCGTTCAAAATATTATTAAATATAAAAAAGCAGGTGAGAGAAGGCATGAAGAAAACAATCTTAACAACCATTGTTTTGTTAGCTTCATTTTTAGTATTCGCTATAAATGTTTCAACTTCAATATTACCCTATTACTATGTAAGTAAAGAAATAATACAAGAAAAAGGTCAAGTGAATCTTGTCGTTCCTCCAGGAAAGAGTCCACACACATACTCGCCAACACCAAAAGAACTAGTGCCTTTGTACGAATCAGATATTTTAATTACAAATGGTTTAGCTTTAGAGATTTTTATCTCTAATCTAACTATGAATCTGGAAAAACAGGGTGTAAAAATAATTCAAGTTTCCGATTTCATTCCACTTGAAGAACTTATAAGTATAGATGAAACTCATGAAGATCATGAGCATGAAGAGTTTGAATATAACCCCCATATTTGGTTAGATCCATATATTATGTATACTTACATCGTTCCAGGTTTGACAGAGGTTTTTGGAGAATTAGACTCTGAAAATAAAGATTACTACGCTCAAAACGCTGAAAGATATATAAACAGATTGATTTTACTTGACAACTACCTTGCTGAAAAAGCCAAAGTCATCGATGGCTCAATATTTACTCTTCATAATTCCTATGATTATTTCGCAAGAAGGTATGGTATAAAAATCGTTGGTGTAATTCAAATCTCCCCGGGGGTGGACCCCACTCCAAAGCAATTAGTTGAATTAACTAACGTTGCTAAAGAGAGAAACGTAAAAGCTATTTTCAATGAACCTCAACTCAGTGACAAGACTGTGAGAACCATAGCTAAAAACTTGAACTTAAATGTAGGTGTTTTGGATCCTTTGGGGAGTTCAGAAAGAGTATTCGATTTAGAATCTCTATACGTAGACAATTTGTTTGAAATCATTCGGGTGGTGAATTATGGTTACTGACCCTTTAATATCTGTTAGAGATTTAAATTACACCACCGAAAACAACAATATACTGATCAATATATCTTTTGATATATATAGGGGGGACTTTGTAGGGATAATTGGACCTAACGGAGCCGGAAAATCAACCTTAATAAAAACTCTAATCAGAGAAATCGAAGATTATACAGGAGAAATAAAGATAAATGGAAAAATTGGGTATGTTCCACAATCGGAAGAAAGAGAAAGAGATTTTCCTATCAAGGTATATGAAGTTGCTTTAATGGGTTTATACAGTGAAGTTGGTCCGTTTAAGAGGTTTAAAGAAGAACATTATGAAAAAGTGAGAGAAACTCTCAAACTTTTACAAATTGACCATTTATACAACAGGCTAGTGGGAAAATTATCCGGAGGAGAGTATAGAAGGTTGATGATGGCAAGGGCTTTAGTTTCCGATCCTGATATATTAATACTGGACGAACCTGAAGCCAATATTGACAAAGAAGGGCAAAGTATACTGTACGAAACTCTTAGAAATCTCAAGCAAGATAAAAATATGAGTATAATGTTAATAAGTCACGATTTGAACATGATTTTCAAAGAAACAAATAAAATTATGTGCATGAACAAAACACTTCACTGTCACAAAAACACTGCTGATCTTGATATCAATGATTTGCGAACTTTATACTCTAAAGACTTTGAATTGTTTATTCACGTCAATGAAAAGATGAAGGTGGTTAGCAATAAAGATGATTGACATTCTAAGTTACCCTTTTATGAGATACGCCTTAATTGGTGCTATTCTTTCGGGTTTTGGTAGTGCGTTGCTATCAAATTTCATAGTCCTAAAAAAAATGGAGTTTATTGGAGATGGAGCGGCCCATGTGGCGTTTGGTGCCATCGCTTTCGCTCTTTTCTTTGGATTGAATATGAATTTATTGTCTATAATAGTTGCCATTATATTTGCAATAGCTATAAACCAGTTGGGCAAAAAAGAAGGGGTACAAGAAAATAGTGTGATAGGAATGCTCTTATCGCTTTCTATGGCTATAGGGGTAATTTTACTTTCATTCAAAAAAGGATACGTCCCTGAAATAGACAGTTTTCTATTTGGGGACGTATTAATGATAACTCAACAAGATTTGATTTTATTGGGAATTTTTGACTTATTTATTCTTTTTATGGTTATTCTCTTAAACAAGGAACTTAAATATTACTCATTCAACCAAAGATTAAGTAAAATATTTGGAGTACCTACAAACGTAATAAATTTAGTGTTTTTAATGATTACATCCGTTACAATAGTTGTTTCCGTTAAAATAATAGGGATCATACTGATAACTTCTCTACTTATAACACCTGGTGTTATAGCAAAGCTTTATGCAAAAAGTATAAACCAAATGCTGATAATATCTGTAATAGTTGGTGTTTTTTCATCTGTTCTGGGTATTTTTTTATCTTACTACTTAAACGTTCCATCAGGCCCAATGATAGTTCTAACACTTTTTATGATATTTCTAATTTCATATCTTTTAAGAAAAACGGTTCTTAAGTCTTTTACTTAGTAGGCATTTTTTGATTTTTTCTTTCAACTAGTTATTGTTTCATTTTAGATGCTTATCAATTGTTCCATCAGGTAGCATATTGTCCGGATGGTACTTACCCATTTCTTCCATTTGATAGCGTACGCAACTTTCTATTTTTTATCTAGTTTACCTTCATCATAATATCTTTTGATTGGACAAACGATATACCATTTATAACTCATATTAATATTCTCCTGATTTTTTGACTTTCTGGTGTTTTTACCCACAACATACAACAAATGTCACTCTGAGTTCAGTCGAAGAGTCCAGTGATATCTATAAATTTTAAAGGACTCGTTAATAAACTATTCAATACCTTTTAAATTTTTAATTAAAAACGCTTCTAATTTATCAGTTTTATAGGGGGATTCTATCATGGCTTCTAAGTACCGTTCTTTATCAGCATAATCTATATATAAATTTTTTCTTTTTAAAAGAATCCTAAAATATTCTCTTATAACTCTACCATTTCCTTCTCTAAAAGGGTGTATAATATTCAGTTCTGTGATATAATAAGTCAAATGTTTTATTAATTTTTCATTTTTGTGATCTATCAGGTATTTATCTTTTTTCAATCTTTCAAAGTAACTAACCATTTGATCATCTAAATAAGAATAATGAGCAAATTTAAAGTTACCTTTTATAAGATCAACAACCCGTAATTCACCCGCCCAGCTATAAATATCTCCAAAAATATATTTGTGTAACCACATAAAAAAATCATAGTCTAATTCTTCTTTATCAAAATTTTTTGACTGTAGCAACAAAAGAATAGCACCAGTTATGTTTTTTTCCACTGAATCTAATATTTTTTGGTCTTTTATTTCAAATTTATTTTTTAAAACAAAAGAATTTTCATAACAATAGTAATTATCTTTTACACTGTAATCTTTCATTTAAATATTATGAGCTTTTAATATTTTTTGTATTATCTGTTCTTTAGTATATTTATTATCTTCTATCTCTTTAAAAAACGCTCTATCATTTTTGCCTATTTTATAACCTTCTATTGCCAGCGTATTTTTAACATATTCGAATTTATCAAAAAAAGATTTATCTGCTTTTGTTGTCATATTGATCCCTCCAACTATAATTATACAATACTGTTACTGGCCTCAGCGATAAAGCACTCCGAAAGGGGTTCAAGGTTGTATGGGATTTGTTGTCAGCAACACTAAGTGTTTAGGGGGCAAGCCCCTTAAAAACCCCAAAACCTAATTTTGTTTAAAAAAGTTTTTTTGCACAGAACAGCAATAAGAACCCAATTTGAATTGTTTAATCACTGACTGCAGAGTCTGAAACACTTTCTCTTTATTAACCGGTGGCTGAGGCTAATCAAATATGGCTTGCTAACCACAAAACTCCGCCTGGCTAGGCGGTAGCTGGTTGACTATTGGCAAATATCTAATAAATTTTCTTCTACACTATTTTAGCATAAATTGTGTACTTGTGTCAAATTTCTTTTGTTTTCTCAACAATATTCGTTCTGTAGGAGTCTTTATTACATATCCAAAGTCCCAACCGGTTTTCAAATAGGGATCTATCCGCTCTTCAATTATTTCCCCCCTCATTTTGATTTGTTTTCTTCAAATGATTTTTGTATAAGGCTTTTAGCACTTTGAAATCTCTCGAGACTATCGATTGTTAACTCAACATCTCCGACTCCCAGGTGTCCGATATTTGAAACATCACGAACATATTTAGCTGGACTCTCTAAATCCGAATAATTCAACTTTAACCAAACACGAAGTCCACTTTTATGAATACGAACACAACAAAAAATGTTATTACCATGTGTGTATTTTGTATAGTGTTTAAGGGCTTCTCTTTGAACTATGTTTGGATCAAGTTCTCTACAAAATTTATCAAGTGTCTTAAATAATTCTACGACTTCTTGCGGTTTTCCATTTAAGTGGTGCTCTTCATTATACTCTTTTAATTTCAATTCTGATGAAGGAACTGGCTTTTTAGTATATTTATAAGTTGAAGGTATTTCTGTTTCCGATGGTTGGGACCAAAGCATCTTGAGGGCTTTCTTGATTTGAGCTGGTTTGATGGAGTCGTCCTCCAGGGTTGAGCGTATAAGTTTAATTAATGTGTTTGGGGGATCCATAAAGAGTTTATCTAAAGCTTTTCTTATCTTTCCTGTTGTAAAGATTTGTTCACCAATCTCATCAAGCACACCTTTAGCCATTGAATCACGTGAGAAACGTGCAAATTGTTCTGCAACTTGCTGAAGCGACATTCCTTCGGTTTCTTTTGGATCAAGAGAAATTTCAAAAAGTAGTTTTTCCGGAGCCTCTGTCTTTTCGGTACTATGGTAAACCTTATAGTTAATACCATTGGTAAGGATACACCATTCCACACCCGCATTGGCAGCGTAACCAACTACCTGAGTAATAGCTTTGACATCTGTAAGTGGATCATTTAAGGCTTTCGCTTCAATGAATAAGACAGGCCTGCGGTTTATTTTGGCAGCATAGTCAACAGACTTTCCATCAATAGTGGGATACTCAAGTTCCACTTCATCCGGATCTCTTATATCCCACCCGAGAGCTTCGAGTAATTGATCTACAAATATTGTTCGCGTTGGATATTCTTTAAGACCATGCTTTCGGTACCTATTCAGTTTCATACGAAGATCTTCAATACATTTAACTAAAGTATCCATTTTTGTCAGCTCCTAATGTTCCTGCTAATTTTTTTTACACTCCTCTCTTAGATAAACTTGGATAGGAGATTAGCGTGAAGATATAAAGTACCATTTACTGTCTTCCAAAGAGTCTTTCAGCTTCTCTCAGCACTTCACCGTTCTCTTTCACAGCTTCGTAGCCGCCATTAATTACAGCCGATTTGATTTGTCCTTTGGCAGCAGAGTTGCCTTGTAACCCAACTGCATCTAAAATTCCTTCTTTTACCGCTAAATAGAGAGTTTCTGGGTCAGTCAAAGGATCCTCTTTTTGAGGGGAGATACTTTTAATTTTTTCTATTATGACCATAGCTTCTTCTTTCAATAAATTAACCCTTTCTTTGATCTCAGGGTCGCTGGCAAAATCAGGTAATCCACGAGAGGCTAAAGAGTTCGCCCTTTTTACCATTTTTACACTTTCTATTATTTCTTTTGAAGTTGCCCTTTTCATGGCTTCGCAGTACGCTACCACGTGGATTATATGTGGTTGTAAGTAAGATGAATAAAACATCGAAGAAACAAGTTGTCCCATAGCGCTGTTGGGGTCGGCTGGAAAAGAAAGAAGCCCCGTTCTTACCATCCTGTAAGGTGTAAAAGTTTCATCTTTTAGTGTTTCTACCAGTTCTAATTTGGCTAAAGACTTAGCTATATCCATCTTTGGAGATAACTTTGGCGGGGTGTTCATCATATATTGTTGAACATACCATCTTACCCCAAGTTTTTTAGCTACATAAGCAGCTAAATAAGTAGTTGCGACTGCTAAACTGTCGTGGGCATACCTTAGTTCCCATTGGTGAGCGTCGTTAATTTCTACAGGGATACCGTTCTCTGCGTTCCACTTTATTCCTTCCATATTTTCTTTTATCGCATCTAATAAGTTCCTTTCAGACCTTCTATCAAGTTCAGAATACCAAAATATAGGTATCGCCGCCCATGCGTTGTTGATAGTTCTTTTTAGAACTTGAGAAAATTCGACCATGTGGTTGGTTCCAGAGTAACATCTTACTAAAGGATGATTGCCTCTTCTACTGGCTTCATACATGGCAACAAAGTCTTTTTCATTTCTAATGGGAGCTCCTCCTGCTCCGTCCTGGTTGGGGTCCATCTTTTCTTGCTCAAAAAAGTATTGCTGACAGTTTTGATCTGGTGCCAAAGAGATGATATCCAAGAGTTCAGATTCTGCAAGTCTTTTGATCTCCTCGATGGTTTCCTCCATTGTTTGAAGCCCAATATGGTGCCTAATTAGCGGATATGGGGATTTAAATGCAATTCTTTCGGCTAATGTGGAAGGAAAATTTTTCTCTTCTTTATATTTGATTTGACCTCTTAAAAACAAAACTACATCTTCTTCTTCCTCTGAACCATCAAAGATCTTTTTAAAGAAATCGTATTTTTTTGCAACCTGAGAGGTTTCAACCGTCCCTCCAAAGATAAAATCGATTTTCTCATAATTTTTTAATTGTTTTATCTTTTCTATAAATTCTTTTATAAGATTTTCGAAAGCATCGGCTCCCAAACGGTAACTTATTGACACAATATCGGGGGTTTCTTCCTCTATGGTTTTAATAATTTTCTCAATCGGAACCGCTCCACCTAAGTAAATAACATCATATCCTTCATTTCTTGCCAATTCCAAAAAGTTTAAAAGACCTGCTGTATGCGCATCACTTCCCATAGAAGCACCAAGAATTCTTTTCATCATTCTCCCTCCTCAACAAGTCTTATTATATCTTCTATGCTCATTCCTTCTAAACCCAAATCTTTTACGGTTCTACCCTCTTTCCAAAAATTTTTTCCCATCATTATATTGGCAAGATTTATAATAGAATCAATTACAGGTGTCTTCACACCATACTCTTCTCCAAAAGAAGAGATAGGTACAAGACTCATTGGAAGATCTTCAAGAATATATCTATTATCCAACGTTGGAGGCGCATATATTCCCCTATAACCAACATTGTTTCTAATAGCTTCGTATAAAGAGTTTCCTCTTACATCGTATGCATAGTTTAGCCAATCCTTTGCAGTCATAGGCTCCGCGTTAAAAAGCTCCATAACTTTACATCTTTCCTCATCTATCTTTTCCAAAACCTTTGCTACAGAAGGAGATATTCCTTCGAAATAGAATTCAAACTTTCCTGCCGTTGTTTCAACCCTTGCTGCATTCAATATTAATGTTGCGGGGTGAAAAACAACTCCAATATTGTTAAAACTGGTGTAAATTACATTCTTAACTACTTCAAACTCAGGTATAGCATTACACAATATTTCTTCTAATTGGGCATTTCTGGTAGCTGGTAGTGCAGAAACAGGAACAGCATTTTTAATTCTAAACACTTTAGCTACCCCTGGATTGGACATTCTTGAGGCAAAAATAAAAGTTTGAGCTTCGGCAAGTATGATGTCTTTTTTCACATTTTCTTTTTTCAATACATTATTGAATTCTAAGGCACCACCGGTTCTACCAGGGTTTAAAACTATTATTTGGCCATCTTCTAAATAAGGAGCCATTCTCTTGGCAATCTCTTTGTGTGCGAAAGCAGGAACAACTACCATAATCAACTTTCTACCCTTTATCGCTTCTTCCATATTTGTTGTGGCAAAAGATATTTGATATTCACCAACCACCTGACCTTCTATTCGTATTGAATGTGAGTCAATGATGGGAGATATTCTTCTTTTAGATCTATTAAAGAGAGCTACATCGAAACCTTTCATAGCTAAATATCCCGCTAATGCCTGACCTCCGTTACCCGCTCCAACCACCGCTATCTTAACCATATGACCACCTCCATATTATAATTTACTGTGTAGATAAGTATTAAGGTAAATGAATTATTGCAAATATTTCCTTTCTATTATATTTTACATTATTTTTAGAAAATTATATATACTGTCTATAAAAATTCTAAAAATTGACAACTAATGACCTATCACCCACACCTACCCATAAGGAGTAGTAAGGGCTTGGCATGAATTTTAGATGTTTAAAAGAAAATTTAAAGTTCACTTGACACTACACTCTAATTAGAGTATAATACTCAAAAAGGAGTTTTGAGGGAGGGATAGTAAGTGGAAACTTTATGGTTTTTTATAATAGTAGGATTCCTTGCTCAAGTTGTAGATGGAGCTTTAGGAATGGCTTATGGTGTTATTTCAAATGCTTTATTATTAACTGTTGGTGTACCTCCTGCTATTTCAAGTGCTTCCGTTCATTTTGCTGAGGTTTTTACAACATTTATATCAGGATTTTCTCATCTGAAACTTGGTAACGTTGATAAGAATCTTTTCAAAAAACTTTTAATACCTGGTGTAATCGGAGGGATTTTGGGTGCTTATATCTTGACAAATATAGATGGCAACAAAATTAAACCTTTCATTGGTATCTATTTATTGATTATGGGGATAAGAATATTATTTAAAGTTTTCAACATGCATAAACAATCAGAAGAGAAAATCACGAGAAGAAGGCATTACTCTGTCTTGGGTCTTGTAGGAGGTTTTTTTGACGCCATTGGAGGGGGCGGATGGGGACCTATCGTTACGTCAACGTTAGTTTCTGATGGAAAGAATCCTAGAAAGACTATAGGTTCAGTAAACGCTGCTGAGTTTTTTGTCACCGTTGCTGAGTTTTTTGTCACCGTTGCTGAAGTTATGGCATTCATAGCCTTGCTGTCACAATTCAATTGGAGTGTCATTATTGGATTAATCATCGGGGGAAGTTTAGCGGCTCCAATCGCTGCTTTGGTAACCAAGAAAATTCCTGCTAAAGTGTTGATGATTTCTCTCGGTTGCATCATTACTTTCTTAAGCGTCAGAATGATTGTACTTTAATTTCAATCAGACAAATAATTATAAATTATCGAACTAAAAAAATCCGTAATTTTTTTAATCTTCAGCATTTTATTGCTGCTTATAAAAATCCCGTGGCTGTCATGATTAGCATCGTCGGGGCCGATGTCGTTTTCGTGTGTGTGAATGCTTTTATTACCTATGGTGCCTTGGCATCTCCAATATAGTTCGTCAAAGTAAACAATTAAATCGGGGGGAATATTATTTACCTTATTATAAATTTTTTCAGGTTCATAGACCTTTGTATTCATCTCATTTCCATCTTCATTCTTGATATCTTTCAGCTCTTTTATCAGTTTAGTTTTGAAATTATTTAATTCATTTTTTTCAATTACTCCCAAAGGCTCCCTGCCTTTTATGTTGAAAAATAGCTTCCCATGGTAGCCACCATTTCCCCATACCTTGGTTTTACTCCAATCTATCTTTTTTTCTCTTATCAATTTATTTATAGAAACCGGCTTTTTTGGATATTCTTTTAAAACCAAATAACCTTTCTTAATGAGCCAATCGTTAATGGCTATGCCACCGTACATGGGTTTTATTCCGTGATCGGATACTATTATAACGTCGTAATCATCTTGAATACCGTTCAAAAATTCTCCTATCTTACTGTCTAAATGAATATAATAATCTCTAATAGCTGAATTAAATTTGCTATTTACATGTTTTGGATGATTTTTATCGTGCAAAGCCCAAAATCCATGGTGAATTCTATCTGGCCCCATTTCAACCATTACAAATAAATCCCACGGTTTGTTTTTTGCTAAACAATTCGCAATTTTAAAATGATTATTCGTCATATCGTAGATATCTTTTAACAATCTTTCTTTATCTTCGGTTCTGAAATCATTTACATCAAAAATAAAATGCCCTGTATTAGCTACCAATTCATTTTTTAAGTGTTTTGGATAAGTATAATTAGATTCAAAAGAAGGTGTTAAAAAGCCTGAAATCATGTTTCCTTTCAAGGGAGAAGGAGGGTAAGTCAACGGTACGCCTATCACGATGTTTTGTTTACCCTTTTCTGTAAAAATATCCCATAATTTTTTATATTTCACGCTTTTTGAAGAAACCAAAGAGAAAGAGTGATAGTCATAATTTTTTCTATTTGTAAAACCATATATTCCAAGTTCACCAGGATCTTTACCTGTGAACATGCTCATCCAGGCGGGGACGGTTATTGGAGGGATAGTAGACTCTAATTCATTGTACACACCATTTTTCATAATTTTTCTTAAATTGGGTAAATCATCGAAAAACTCATCAAAGACCAAATTTGGTGAAGCACAGTCTAATCCAATGATTACGATTTTTTTGCTCATTAAGACACTCCTTTTAAAGAAGCTATCAACAAATAATAACATATAGATCTTTCAAAAAGAAAAAACGTTGTTTTATCAAAAACTACATGATATAATACATTTAAAAGAATACATTTGGAGCGTGGCTTTTATGTCTGATAAGGTGACCTTAAAAATACCAAAACCATTGTACGATAAAATTAAATCCATAATAGAAAACACTGGTTATTCCAGTGTTACAGAGTTTGTAGTGTCTGTGCTTAGAGATTTGGTGTCCTCTGAAGAAATTCAGAAAACCAAAAAGAATAATAAATCCACTAACCAAATTGAAACGCTGACTGAAGAGGAAATAAAAGCTATCAAAAAACGATTGAAGAATTTGGGTTATTTGGATGATTGATATCAACTACATAATTTTCCAGTATCCCTATTTTCTCTATTTTAACTGCCACTTTATCTCCAACATTCATTGGTCCCACACCTGAAGGGGTGCCTGTG
Source organism: Petrotoga olearia DSM 13574 (assembly GCF_002895525.1). Classification (GTDB taxonomy): domain Bacteria; phylum Thermotogota; class Thermotogae; order Petrotogales; family Petrotogaceae; genus Petrotoga; species Petrotoga olearia. Next base: position 7,473 of record NZ_AZRL01000012.1, on the reverse strand, counting down.
GCAATTACATCACCTGGATTTAGGGTCATTATTTTTGATATGAAACTTACAAGTTTTCTCACAGAAAAGATTAATTGGTTAGTATTTGAGTTTTGTTTGATTTGATCGTTGAGTAAAAGTTGAATGTTTAAGTTACTTGGATCAACATCCGTTACGATTGATGGCCCAAAGGGTGCAAAAGTATCAAAGGATTTTGCTCGTGTCCACTGTCCATCTTTCTTCTGTAAATCCCTGGCGGTAACATCGTTAAAGCAAGTATAACCTAAGATATGTTCTTTTACTTGGCCTTCTTCAATGTCTTTGATTTTATCTTTAATTACTACTGCAAGTTCTGCCTCATAATCTACTTGATCGCTCATTTTTGGGTATATAATACTTTCTTTTGGTCCAATCACAGCCGTTGACGGTTTTATGAAGAGAACGGGTTCTTCTGGAATTCTGTCCTTCATTTCTTCCGCATGATCTCGATAGTTTAAGCCAACACAAACGATTTTGCTAGGATTACAAGGAGCCTTTAACGTAACTTCAGTGAGGGGATAGATATTATTGGTAACTGTAAAATCTTCAAAGATATCGCCGTCAATAACTTTTATATTGTTTTCTTCCAACACGCCATAACTGGTTTTTCCGTCTTTTTGAAATCTGACAAGTTTCATATTTTTTACCTCCATTTTTTTTTTTTGATTACCACCTTGAGAAATTCTAAAACTTTGTATATAGCGCCCCGCTCCCAACCTGTATTCATTATACATCCAATTTGAGTATTTTAAATCATCTGGTATATTTGATTTTATTTCTTGTAAGTCGTCTTTAGTTGTCATAAGAGATAATTACTCTATTTGTTGAGCTATGTCTTTATCATACGACCATATATTGTGTTTGTCAATATTGTGTATGTTAAAAAAAAATGATATAATAAAAAAAGTAAATTTATATAGACTCATTAGAAATTGAGGCCCTTTAGAATTTCTAAAGATAGCTAAAAGAATTTTTTGGGAGGGATTCTTATGAAAAATGATTTTTTAGGGAGAAGTTTAACGGTTATGAATGATTTAACGGTTGAAGAGCAGTTATTTCTTTACAACCAAACAAAAAGGTTAAAAACGAAATGGGCAAATAAAGAAGATCTTTCCGAATTTCAAATAAAAAACCAAACAGGCATTTACATAGTATTCCTCGAACCAAGTACCAGAACCAAAGAATCCTTCGTTAACGCTTCTAAATTCCACAAAAACGCTAAAACCAACATCTTCGAATCAGAACACTCTTCATTTAATAAAAAAGAAAGTTATATAGATACCTTCAATATGTTGACCGGTTATTCAGATTATTCGATATTCATTATTAGATCAAAATTGGAAGGTACTTGTAAGTTACTAGATGAAAAGGTTTCAGAATTCGCTTCAAGACACAACCTACCATATCCTTCTTTTATAAACGCTGGAGATGGTAAGCATGAGCATCCTACTCAAGAAATTTTAGATGAATTCACATTTTTAGAGCAGATGAATTTTAACAATGATCACATTCATATAGCTCTTATAGGGGATCTTCTTCATGGAAGAACGGTTCATTCCAAAGTGGAAGGATTAAAAATATTTAAAAACGTTGAAGTTGATTTGATAGCACCGGAAGAATTACAGATGCCAAAACATTATATAAGTAAAATGAGGCAAAAGGGGTACAACGTTAGAATCTTCTCTTCCATAGAAGAGTACCTAAAACAGGATAAAAAAGCGAATATTTGGTATTTCACAAGGCTTCAATTAGAACGAATGGGGGAAGATATTCTAGAGAAAGAACATATTTTGAGAAAAAGTGTGACTTTTACAAAAGAATTTCTCCCTCTTATCTCCGAAAACGTTAAATTTTATCATCCCCTCCCCCGTCACAAAACTTTCCCCACTATTCCAACCTTTTTAGACCCCTTGCCGCTTAACGGCTGGGAAAAACAGGCAATAAACGGATATTGGACAAGGATAATCTTACTTTCTATGTTTGGTGGTGCTTTGACTGCCCCCTTTGATACCTCGAGAAAAAATGTTGAAATTAATGAAGAGGATTTCGTCATATCCGCACCGATAAAAGATGGGAAAAAAGGATTGTTAAGCGAAGGAAAAAGAGGGATCAAGCCGATTGAAAATGGAACGGTAATTGATCACATAGCCAAAGGACAAAACCCAGAAAAGATATACGAGACGATCATGAAAATAAGGAAGATTTTGAAATTTTATAATATTGATAGTGCAGACGGTATATTTAGATCGGCCGACGGTAGATTAAAGGGGTACATTAGTTTGCCTGACGTTCATCTATCAAAGAAAGAAATTAAAAAGCTTTCAGCCATATCTCCAAATACAACTGTAAATATTATTGAAAACGCAAGAGTCAAAGAAAAATACAGGATTTCTTTACCACCTATTATATACGGTTTCGAAGAGTTGAGATGTAAAAACGAAAACTGTATAACAAATCCTCAAAACAACGAAAACGTACAAGTTTCTTTCGTTAGAAACGAGGACAATGAGTTAATATGTGAATATTGTGAAACCGCACATACTTTTGAAGAAATATGGAGCTTTTAATGGTAAAAAATCTTTCTTTATCTTTATTTTTACTGTTTTAATATTTTTGTGATAAAATTTATTGATAGAGTACAGAGTAAGGTAGGAGGAGTTTTTTTGAGAAATATCGTTTTTGATTTGGGAAATGTCCTTTTTAAATTCGATCCAGAAGAGATCTTAGATGATCTTTTCAAAGATCCACTTATAAAAAGAAAATTGAAAGAGGCTGTTTTTACAACAATCATATGGAAGGAATTGGATAGGGGGACCTTGTCTTTTGAGGAAGCAAAAAAGATATTCAACGAGAAAAATCCTGATTTAAAAGAGGAAATCAATATATTACTTAAAGAATGGAAGAATTATCTTCATCCCATAACTGAAAACATAGAAATTCTACCTAAATTGAAAGAAAACAACAAACTTTTCATCTTGTCTAATTTTCATGAAGATGCTTTCAATTATATAAGAGAGAAATACTCGTTTTTTGATATCTTTGACGGAATGGTTATTTCATATAAAGAGAAGCTTTTGAAGCCCGAAAAGGAAATTTATCAGCTTTTACTTAATAGGTTTAATTTGAAACCTGAAGAAACGATTTTTGTGGATGATATTGTTGAAAACATACAGGCTGCCGAAGAATTGGGGATAAAAGGTATACTATATAAAGATCCTGAATCCTTAAGAGAATTGTTTAAAAGAGAGGGTGCCCTGTAATTGAGGAAGGAGGCGATGAAGTGAATAACGTTTTTGACAAACATTGTGTATTTATTACTTCAACCGGAAGAACAGGTACGAGATTTCTTGCAAAAAGTTTATCAAAAATGGTTGAAGATTGTTATGCGGTCCATGAACCTGCAAATGTGTTCATTAAAGATCTTAAAAAATGGGGAGAAGATATAAAAAGGTTCGGTTTTTATCAAATGACCGTAGGACAGTTTTTGCCCTCCAAATCCATGTGCAAGTTGAGTACCTACAGGAGGAGGGGAAAGATAAACGATGAAAAAACTAAAGAGTATATAAAAGGCTTAAGAAAGCAGATTTTGGAAGAGACGAAGGAAAGCTTGTACGTCGAATCAAGTAACCATCTTCACGGAGTTATAGATCTATTGGGAGATGTATTTCCTAATAGTAAAGTTGTGTTTATAATAAGGGATCCAAGAACATGGATCCGTTCGGCCATAAGTTCACCTGTTTATTTATTATATAGTAAAGTCGATTTTTCATTTTTGGGAATGAGTATGAGAGCTTCCCATTTTAAAGATGATCCCTACTCGATGAAATGGAAAAGCATGAGCAAATTTGAAAAGTTTGCGTGGTATTATAATAAACTGAATACATTGGTATTGGAATCTATGAAAAATAAAAAGAATTTCAAATTATATCGCTACGAAGATTTGTTCACAAGCGAGAAAAAAGAAGAAAATTTTATAGATCTATTAGAATTTTCCACGAAATTTGACGATGGATTCAGTAGAAAGTATACTTTTGAACCTTCTTTTCTTAGTAAGAAAATAAACTCTGCTTCTGATAAGTATAAGATACCACATTGGAAAAATTGGGATAAAAAGAGGGCACATATACTTCAAAAACATTGTGGGGAATTAATGGATAAGTTTGGTTATGGAAAGGAACCAGAGTGGCTAGAAAAATTGAATTCGGATTATAAAGAAGAGTACGCATAATTTATAGGAGTATTCAATGATTTCAGAAGATCTTAAACGTAGTTTATATGCAGATGGATGTGATGTTAGACAAAATGAATTTCTCAAATATTATACAAGTTTTAGAATAGGAGGACCTGTTCCTTATATCTTATTCCCAAAAACTTTAAGTTCTTTTGTGAATTCTTTATCAGAATTAGTCAGAAGAGAAATCCCCTTCAGAATTATAGGTCAAGGAACCAACCTGATCGTAAGTGACGAACCCTTAAAATTTGTTGTACTTTCCACAAAATACATAAATAAAATAAATTTTGAAGAAAAAAATAATATCGATTTGATTGTGGAAGCGCAGAGCGGAGTGTCTTTATCTGCTCTTTCTTTTTTGCTTTCGGAAGATGGATACTCTGGACTTGAATTCGCATGCGGCATTCCGGGAAGTGTGGGCGGAGGTGTTTACATGAACGCCGGGGCTTACGGGGGTGAAATGAAGGATGTTGTTTTGGAAACAACGGTATACGATTTAAGGGATGGAAAAGTAAAGACTTTAAATAAAGGTGATTTAGAGTTTGGTTATAGAACCAGCATTCTCCAGGAAGGTTCTTTCATTCTGTTATCCACTAAATTCTTACTAAAAAAAGATGAGCTTAAAAGGATCAAAAGTAAATTGATAGATTTTTCAACCCGCAGATGGGAGAAACAGCCTATCGATTTACCATCTGCGGGAAGCATATTCAAACGACCGAAACCAGATTTTTTTGTGGGAACTACGATAGAAAATTTAGGATTGAAAGGCTTTTCGATAGGCGAAGCTCAAATATCAACAAAACATGCAGGTTTCATAATCAACAAAGGTAACGCTACTTTCAAGGATGTAATTTTATTAATTGAGTATGTAAAACGCATTGTAAAAGACAAATACAATGTTGAGCTACAGGTTGAACCAGAGATTTGGGAATGAATTACGATTTTTTCCTTTTTTTCTTATTTTTTTTGTTAACTTTTATTTTAGCATGAGGATGTTCTTTTTTCAACTTTTCAAAATCATGTTCCTTATACGGGACAAAATCTACTTCCGTTCTAATTTTATTCGCTCTTACAACTTGGGCTTGTAATTTGTCTCCGATCCTATAAACATTGCCGGTTCTTTCACCTTTCAACGTATTGTCACGTTCATCGTAGATGTAATAATCATCATTCAGCTCTGATATATGTATCAATCCACTTATCATCTTTTGAGGTATTTCTACGAATAATCCAAACCTTGTTACACCAGTAATGTACACCCAAAAGACTTCTCCTATGTGTCTTGAAATGTATTCAACTTTTTTCATATCTATAAGATCCCACTCAGCTTGGTCTGCGACCCTTTCCATTTCAGAAGAATTCTTAGCTATTTCAGGAAGCATTTCGGAATACTTCTTTATTTCTTTCTTTGAAAGGGTTCCTTTGTGTTTTATGAACTCTTTCAACAATCTGTGAACCACTAAGTCAGGGTATCTCCTTATTGGTGATGTGAAATGTGTATAGGATGATGAAGCAAGGCCAAAATGTCCCACGTTTTCTTCTGAGTACAACGCCCTCTTCATAGATCTAACAAGCATCATCTGAATATTTTTGCTCAAAGGATGGTTCTTTGTTTTTTCCAATATTTCTTGTAGAACCTTAGGATGTATATTTTGAGGAAACTTAACATTTATTCCCAATATATCTAGATAATTTCGCAACTGAAGCAATACGTCAGGATCCGGATTTTCATGGATTCTATAGATAAAGGGCAAACCTTGAACATCGAAGTATGAAGCAACCGTTTCATTGGCCAAAACCATGAACTCTTCGATCATTTTTTCCGATATGCCTCTTTCCACAGGGATGATATCTTTCACATAGCCCTTTTCATCGAATTCAAAGTATACTTCGTTGCTTTCTATATCTATTATCGAACCTCTTTCTTTTCTTTTTGCAGCAAGTATTTCCATCAGTTCTTTCATCATCTCAAGGTCTGACTTTAAAAAGCCTATCTCTTTTTCTACTTCTTCGCTACAATTGTCAGATAGAAGTTCGTTAACTTTGTTATATGTCAATCTCTTGGTACTTCTTATCACTCCGTTGTATATTTTTGAGTTTACCAAGTTCCCATAAGGGTCGATTTCCATTAATAAGGACATTGTCAATCTATCTTCATCTTCAACCAAAGAACATATCCAGTTGGATAACTCAAATGGAAGCATGGGAATAACGGTGTCGATTAGATAAACGCTTGTACCACGTTTGTATGTCTCTCGATCAAGAGCACTATTGCTTTTTACATAATGAGACACATCTGCTATGTGTACACCTAGTAAATAATTACCGTTATCTAGCTTTTTTATTCCAACAGCATCATCAAAATCTTTTGCCGTATCACCATCGATAGTAAATATAGTTTCTTCTCTAAAATCTTTTCTTCCCTTAATTTCATTTTCAGAAAGTTTATTTGGAAGTTCTTTAGCCTCTTGTAAGACTTTTGGAGGGAAATAACCAGGCTCAGGTAAATCGTGCTTGAAGATCACTATAGGCAAATCTATGGAAGGATCATCTTTGTCCCCAAGGACATCTACTATCTCGACCTCAGGATTTTTCGTAGGAGATTGATATTTTGTTATCTGGGCTTTCACTATTTGTCCATTTTTAACTTTTCCTATACCTTCTGGGGCTACGTAAAAATCCGTATTTATTTTTCCATCAATGGGTATAACGAATCCAAAGATCCCCTTTCTTACGAACTCACCCACCACATATTTTAACCCTCTTTTTAATATTCTAACTACTCTACCTTCTTTTAAATCACGCCATTTACCTATTATTTCAACCAAAACTAAATCTTTATGCAAACTGATTCCAGAATTTTCAACCTTCACAGCAATTTCGCTTCCATCTGAGCATTGCACAAAAGCCATGTTCCCACTCTTTGTGAATTCGATAGTTCCAACAGCCATGTTTTCATCTAATTTTCTGTATCTGTTTTGTGAATCTTTAATTATTTTCCCTTCACTTAGGAGTTTTTGTAGTATCCTTCTAATTTTAGTCTTTTCCTGTTTTTGAGATGCATTTAGATTTTCATATAGTTCTTTTTGTATCGGTGGCTTTTTATCTATTATTTCCAATATTTGTTTTTCTAAGTTATTTTCATCCATATTTTACCTCCATTCAATATATTATTCCTCTTTTTAAAAAAGCTAAAACTTATTTAATGCATCTTGCCCCAACCG